>CANRMK010000067.1 GCA_947631715.1 uncultured Acetatifactor sp. | reverse complement strand
GATCAGAGGGGCTGCAGCGCGGTGCTGCTCACTTATGTATCCCATGCGATCCGGGAGGGAAAGCCGGCGCTTGAGGGACTGCCCGCCACTTTCCAGGGGAAAGAGAAAGCGGAGACCTTGGAGATCATCTGTGAGGACAAAAGCCTGGGACTGAGGGCCGTGCTGTCTTACAGTGTATTTTCGGATACGGACGCCATTGCCCGCAGTGTGCGTTTTGAGAACGGGGGAGGCAGCGCCCTTTGGCTGGAGAAAGCGTTCAGCTGCTGTCTGGATATGGAGAACAGGGGATTTGAGGCATTGACCATGCACGGCGGCTGGGCCAGAGAGCGCCATATGGAGCGAAAGCCCATCGGCCACGGCAGATTTTCCGTATCTACCCTGCGGGGGGAGAGCTCTCACCAGGAGCACCCCTTTCTTGCGCTGCTCTCTCAGGGGGCGGATCAGGAAAAGGGAGAGGTCTATGGATTTCATCTTGTGTATTCCGGTAATTTCCTGATCCAGGCGGAGATCGGCCAGCACGACACCGTGCGGGTGACGGCCGGGATCAATCCGGAGGATTTCAGCTGGAAGCTGGAGCCGGGGGAGACTTTTCAGACCCCGGAGGCGATCCTTGTCTATTCCGCCGGAGGGCTGGACGCCATGACAGGAAGCCTGCATACCCTGTACCGGGAGCATCTGATCCGGAGCCCTTATCTGCATAAGAAGCGCCCTGTTCTGATCAACAACTGGGAGGCCACCTATTTTGACTTTGATGAGAAGAAGCTGCTTGCCATTGCCAGGGAAAGCGCGGCGCTTGGAATCGAGATGCTGGTCATGGACGACGGCTGGTTCGGCAACCGGTATGACGACAACAGGGCCCTGGGAGACTGGCAGGTCAATGAGGACAAGCTAAAGGGAGGCCTGGGCCGGCTGGTGGAACAGGTGAATGCCCTGGGAATGCAGTTCGGCATCTGGATGGAGCCGGAGATGATCTCGGAGGATTCTGCGCTGTACCGGGAGCACCCTGACTGGGCCATTGCCGTGCCCGGCAGGAAGCCTGCGGTCTCAAGGAACCAGTATGTGCTGGACATCAGCCGCCGGGAGGTGCGGGACTATATTATGGAGCAGGTCTTTCAGGTGCTCCATTCCGCCAATATTTCTTACGTAAAGTGGGACATGAACAGGCCGTTGACGGATCTGGGGAGCGCGGCCCTGCCCCCGGACAGGATGGGGGAGCTTTCTCACCGCTATGTGCTGGGGGTGTATGAAATGCAGGAGAGGCTGCTGGCGGAATTTCCCGATCTGCTCTTAGAGAACTGCAGCGGCGGAGGCGGCAGGTTCGATCCGGGAATGCTCTACTACAGCCCGCAGATCTGGTGCTCCGACGATGCCGATGCCATAGAGCGCCTTTCCATTCAGGAGAGTACGGCCTTGCTTTATCCCCTGTCCACTATAGGGGCCCATATCAGCGCATGCCCCAATCATACGGTAGGCAGGACCACGCCCTTTGAGACCAGGGGATATGTGGCGCTGGCAGGGACTTTCGGCTATGAGCTGGACGTGACAAAGCTAAGCGGAGAGGACAGGGCCATGGTGCCGAGACAGGTCGCCATGTACCACAGATTTCAGGATCTGGTGAGGGAGGGGACTTATTTCAGGCTTGCTTCCTATCAGGAGAACCACAGCTTTGACGGCTTTCAGATCAATGCGCCGGACGGCAGGGAATGTCTTGTGTTCTACACGCAGGTACTTGGCGAGCCGAACCGGAAGCCGAGGCTTCTGCGCCTGAAAGGCCTGGAGGAAAGCGCCCGCTACCGCTTAAAGACGGTGGACATGAAAGGGGAAGAGCTCCTTACGGATACGGGAAAGGAGCTGTCGGGCGGCGTGCTGATGTACGGCGGACTGCGTATAGAATGGCTCTGGGGGGACTTCCAGAGCAGGATATTCTGCCTGGAGCGCGTTTGACATGCGCCGGGAGAGAGGAGAGACAATGCTGCCGAATGATCCGATGATGCTTTTAAGCTTTGTCAATATGAAGCTGCGGGACCAATACGGAAGCCTGGAAGCGCTCTGCGAGGATCTGGACCAGGACGGGCAGAAAATTGCGGAAAAGCTGGAGGCCATAGGGTATCGCTATGACCGGGGGAGGAATCGGTTTGTGTAGCGCCGGGAACAGCAGCGTGCAGACCGGGGAGAGGGCTGCTGCGCGGAGAGGGACCCGCTGCCGGATCTGTACCGGATGCGGCGCGTGCCCCGGGACTGCCTCCGGCAGGGCGCTCCCGGAGGGGCTCCATGTGCTTTCCTGCGATGCCCTGCTGGGAGAGAGAGGGGCTATCAGGGGAGACAGCCGCCTTGCGGTGGCGGATGTGGGGACCACGACTCTGGCCATGCTCCTCTATGACAGGGATGGAGGCGTGGCGGACCGCTGCCTGATGCTGAATCCTCAGTATGTGTACGGGGCGGACGTGCTCTCCCGGATCCAGGCTGCGGAAGACAGGACGGCGGCCGCAGATATGCGGGAACAGGTGCAAAAAGCCCTGGCGCAGGGGATCCGGCGCTTCCGTGGAAAGCTTAGGGAGGGGGAAACGCTGTATCTGGTGCTTGCCGCGAACACGGCCATGACGTATCTACTGATGGGATGGGATCCGGCGGAGCTGGGGAGAGCGCCCTTTCGGGCGTCCCGCCTGGACGGCGCCCGGACTGAGATCGGCGGCGTTCCGTGCTTTGTATTTCCCGGCCTTTCCGCCTTTGTGGGAGGCGATATCGCAGCCGGGATCTGCGCCAGCGGTATGTGCGGAAAGGAGGCCGTCACTCTGCTTCTGGACCTTGGGACCAACGGAGAGATGGTACTGGGGAACCGGGACAAAAGGATCGCATGCGCCACCGCGGCGGGGCCTGCTTTTGAGGGCGGAGCGAGCAGGGGCGTATGGGGAGCGGACATGATCAGCCGCCTTGCCGTGCTCCTGCGGGAAAAGATCCTGGACAGGACAGGGCTTTTGGCGGAACCCTATTTTGACAGCGGGATCCGCATCGGCAATGTGAAAGTGACTCAGGAGGCGGTGCGCAGCGTGCAGCTGGCAAAGGGCGCCATCGCCGCGGGAATCCAGGTCCTGCTCCATAAATACGGGATCGGCGCGGAAGATGTGGACACCGTGATCCTTGCGGGCGGCTTCGGATATTACCTGAAGCCGGAGGACGCTGTGGAAATCGGGCTTTTGCCGGAAGCGCTCCTTAAGAGGACCCTGAGCGGGGGGAATACCGCTCTGACGGGATGCCTTATGGCGGGAAAGGAGATTCTCTCCCGGGGGGATCCGGGCCGGCTGAAAGACGGCCTGAGAGAGATCATCAATGGTACGGAGGTGGTCAATCTTGCCATGGAGCCGGAATTTGAAGAATTATATCCGGAGCGGATGAATTTTATGATATTTTGATGTTTTTACTTTTTATTTGCGTTTTTCCCTTTTTTACTATTTCCCAAAAATAAAAAATAGTGTATAATCAACCTATATATGTAACTGATGATCAGCCGGGGAGGATATCCGATGAGCGAAAACATGAGCCAGGTCAGCGCAGAGAGGGAGCCGAAACAGCCCAAAGAGCCGAAAAAAACCAGGGCACCGAAAAAGCCCAGAGAGCCGAAAAAGCCAAAGGAGCCCAAGCAGCCCAAGGCACCGAAAGCGCCAAAGGAGCCCAAGCAGTCCAAGACGCCGAAGCAGCCCAAAGAGCGGAATGCCGCCGTGCATTCCAAGCAGAAATTCCTTTTGTTCGGCATAAGGAACAAGATCATTCTCTGCTTTATGGTGCCGATTCTGTTCATGATCATAGTGGGAATAGCGGCCTATGACAGGGCGGCTTCCGGAATGAGCGATAAATTCCGGGAATCCACTCAGCAGACCATCAAGATGGCCGGCGAATATGTGGACATGAGCTGCGAATTTATTGAAGCCGAGGCCATGAAATATGCTTTCGACAGCGATCTGGAAAGATATTTCATAGGACTGTACGGGGATGACCAGTATAATCTGATGCTTTTAACGGATAATGTGAAGTCCAATATCTTGACGTCGCAGACCTCCAATGAGTTCGTGAACAATATACATATTATTACCAGACCGGGGATCCGGATGTTCTCTACAGCGTCCAGCTCCAACGTGGACGGCATTTTTGACAGGTATCAGGAGACCATGGCTGATCCCAACGGCAAGGGGAAACGCTCGATCCTCAGATGGGTGGACAGCCATGACATGCTGGATGAGGAGCTGGGAATGAAAAAGGACGATTACATCCTGGCCTACCAGAACCTCTCAAAATCCTCCACGGCGGCAGTGGTGGTGGATATGAAGACCTCCACCATTCAGCAGTTCATAGACGGGCTCGACTTGAGCGACGGCAGCATTGTAGGCTTTGTGACGAAAAACGGCAGAGAGCTGATCAGCGAGAATCTGGCGGAGGGCGAGGAGAGCCGGCTGACGGAGGGGGAGCCAGTATTCTTCGGCCAGGAGTTTTTCCCTGTGATCACGCCCGATATGGCGGAGGAGGATATGCAGGGCTCCCGCGAAGTGACCTATAAGGGTTCCAGATGGCTGTTCATTTATGATATCAGCGCTGTGACCAATGTGACGATCTGCGCTCTGGTGCCCATGGACGTGATCATCGGACAGGCGAAAGAGATCCGCAACATCACCGCGGGACTGGTGGTGCTGGCGATCGTGATCGCGCTGGCCATCGGCCTGATGATCGTAGCCGGGATCCAGGGCAATATGCGCAGGATATCCAGAAAGTTCGGCGAGGTGGCAAAGGGCGATCTGACGGTGCAGGTACACGCCAAGGGGCAGGATGAGTTCCGGGGACTTGCGGACTCGGCCAACAATATGATCGATAATACCAAGAAGCTGGTGCGGAAAGTGACGTCGGCTACCGGGGAACTGGAGAATTCCGCAAAGGACGTTGAGAAAGTATCCGGCATCATCAGCGAATATTCCGTGGATATCACTCAGGCCATCAATGAGATCAACGACGGTATGAGCAGACAGTCCGAGCATGCGCAGGAATGCGTGGAGAAGACGGATACCCTTTCGGACGAGATCCAGGGCGTCAGCCGTGTAGTGGAGCAGGTGGAGAAGCTTGTGGGCGAGACGGAGGACATGATCAACCGGGGAATGGAGATCGTGAGACTTTTGGGCGAACGCGCACGGGAGACCACGTCCATCACGGCAAAGGTGGGCGAGAACATTGATTCTCTGCGCAGGGAATCCGAGATCATCAACACCTTTGTGGGAACGATCACGGAGATTTCCGACCAGACCAACCTGCTGTCCCTGAACGCTTCCATTGAGGCGGCCAGGGCGGGAGACGCGGGAAGAGGCTTCGCCGTAGTGGCTGAGGAGATCCGCAAGCTGGCGGACGATTCCGCAGCGGCTGCAGGCGAGATCCGCAATAACGTGGATCATATCACTGCTCAGACCATGAACAGCGTGCAGAGCGCACAGGATGCCCAGAACATGGTAGCGGCCCAGACTGAGGCCGTGGACCAGGTGGTAAGCGTCTTCCAGGAGATGCAGCAGCGGATGGCCAGCCTGATAGACGGGCTGCGCGAGATCGTGAGCAACACGGAGAAGGCCGACAAGGAGCGGAGTTCCACCGTTGAAGCGGTGAAGAACATCTCCGATATCATAGAGGAGACCGCGAACAGCGCCGAAGTGGTGCGGGATGTAGTAGACAGGCTGATGGAGAGTGTCAAGAACCTGAACAGCACTGCCAACGATCTGTCAGAGAATATGGACGGGCTGAAAGGCGAGATCTCCGTATTCAGGATCTGACCCTGACAATATCAATACAGGAGACATACTAGAAAGACTGCCGGGCTGTGAGGAAAATCCACAGCCCGGTTTTATGCCCGGAAATTTCCGGAGCAGCCGGCTTTACTCTTGAGTGCGGGGCGGATGCAGCCCGGCCGGGGGGAAGAATCTGGGAATGCCGGGAAGCTTTCGGCGGACGCGGGCGGAGCCTGCGGGAGGACCTGGAATATGAAACATCTTGTTGGGAAATATGTGAGCCCCTTTTTTGGAAGAATGAGCGTGGGGCTTGTGATCAAATTTACCGGGACGGTCATGGACCTTGCGATCCCCTACATACTGGCGTATATCATCGACACTGTGATCCCTCTTAAGAAGACGGGCGCGGTGCTTCTGTGGGGAGGGGCTATGATCGTCTGCTCCCTGCTGGCGCTGCTGTTTAACGTTATGGCGAACCGTATGGCCTCCAGGGTGGCCAGCGATGCGACGGAGGTCATACGCCATGACCTGTTCCACAAGACTATGCATCTCTCCAACGCAAAGACGGATGATTACACCAAGCCGTCCCTGATCTCCAGAATGACCTCCGACACCTACAATGTCCATCAGATGCTGGGCCGGGTGCAGCGCCTGGGGGTCAGGGCGCCCATTCTGCTCATCGGCGGGATCTGCGTCACTTTCACTCTGGACCCTGCCATGGCCTGTGTGCTGCTGGCAACGCTGCCCATGCTGGCGTTCATTACCGTTTATGTGTCAAAGCGGAGCATTCCCATGTACGGTATCCTCCAGGAGGCCAACGACCGCTTTGTGCGGATGGTCCGGGAGGATATCGCGGGCATCCGTGTGATCAAGGCTCTGTCCAAGACGGATTATGAGACGGGAAAATTCCGTTCCATCAACCGGGAGGTGGTGGAGAGGGAGAGAAAGAACGGCATGGTGATGGCTGTCATTGATCCCTCCCTGAATATTCTCCTGAATCTGGGACTGGTGGGCGTGATCCTGGTGGGGGCTTTCCGGGTCAACAACGGCACGTCAGAGGTGGGCAAGATCCTGGCCTTTACCACATATTTTACCATTATCCTGAACGCCATGATGTCGCTGGCCAAAATGTTCACGGTAATGTCCAAGGCGATCGCCTCCGGGAACAGGATCTGGGAGGTGCTGGAGAGCGGAGAGGACATGAAAGTGCTGGAGCAGGTCTATGGGCCGGAGGACAATGGGGACTTTGAGATCTGTTTCGATCATGTGGCATTCTCCTATCTAAAGCACGGGGAGGCCAATCTAAAGGACCTGTCTTTCCGCATACGAAAGGGGGAGACTTTGGGGATCATCGGGGAGATCGGCTCCGGGAAGTCCACCATTGTCAATCTTCTGATGCGTATGTACGATCCGGACCAGGGCCGTGTCCTGATAGGGGGCCGGGACGTGAGGACCTATGAGCCGGAGGAGCTGAAGAGCAAGTTCGGTGTAGTCTTTCAGAACGACACCATATTTGAGGATACCATTGCGGGCAATGTGACCCTTGGGCGTGACATGGACGCCGGGCAGGTCCGGGAAGCGCTTGTCTATGCCCAGGCGGGGGAATTTGTGGAGAACCGGGAGGCAAAGGAGGCGGAAGCCCTGAACATCAAGGGGGCCAACCTAAGCGGCGGACAGAAGCAGAGAGTCCTGATCGCCAGAGCTCTGGCCTCCCGGCCGGAGATCCTGATCCTGGACGATTCCTCCAGCGCGCTGGACTACCGGACGGACGCCAGCCTGCGCCGGGGGATCCGGGAGCATTTCCGGGATACCACTCTGGTCATCGTTGCCCAGCGCGTCAGCTCCATACGCAGCTCGGACCACATTCTGGTACTGGAGGACGGCGCACCCATCGGTTACGGCACTCACGAGGAGCTGATGGAGGGCTGCCAGATGTACCGGGAGATCGCAAATTCGCAGATGGGAAGCCAGCCTGAGACTGGCGCCGCCTGGAGGCGGCAGGGAGAGCCGGTATGAAAAAGGAGATAAGACCGAAAAGCGCTGTTTCGGAGGACGGAAGAAAAAAGAGATATTCCGGCAGGACGATCCTTACTCTGGGAAAATATATGCTTCACTATAAATGGATGCTGGGGCTGGCTGTGGTCTGTACCCTGGGGAGCAATCTGTTCGCACTGATCGGGCCCAGGCTCACGGGACTGTGTATCGGCGCCATCGAGCCCGGGCAGGGCAGGGTGGACTTTGACACGGTGTTCTTCTATGGGGCCTGGATGGCGGGCTTCTATGTAATCAGCGCCCTGATGTCCTACGGACTTCACGTTTTGATGCTGACGATCAGCCGGCTTGTGGTATACCGGATGCGCCAGGACGTGTTCGAGAAGCTGATGACGCTCCCCGTGGGCTATTTTGATATCCATCAGACAGGGGATATCATCAGCCGCATTTCCTATGATATCGACACGGTGAATGCGTCCCTGTCCAACGATCTGGTCCAGCTTCTGACCACGGTGATCACTGTGACGGGAGCCCTGGTGATGATGGTCAGCATCTCGCCAAGGCTTGTGCTGGTGTTCGCGGTGACGGTGCCCATGTCCGTTCTGATTACCAAATTTCTCACGGGCCGCACCAGACCGCTGTTTCGGCTGCGGTCCGCAAAGCTGGGGGAGCTCAACGGCTTTGTGGAGGAAATGATCTCCGGCCAGAAGACCCTGAAAGCGTACGGACGGGAGGAGTACACCCAGGGGAAGTTCGATGTGCGCAACAAGGATGCGGTGGAAACCTATTACCGGTCGGAGTATTACGGCAGCGTGGTGGGGCCCTGCGTCAACTTTATCAATAATCTTTCCCTGTCGCTGATCAGCGTCTTTGGGGCGCTTTTGTACCTGGCGGGCAGCATGAGCATCGGAAACATATCCTCCTTTGTGCTGTACTCCCGGAAATTTTCCGGGCCCATCAATGAGGCCGCCAATATCTTCAGCGAGCTGCAGTCCGCGCTGGCCGCCGCAGAGCGGGTGTTCCGGCTGCTGGACGAGGAACCGGAGCCTGCCGATGCAGAGGAGGCAGAAGAGCTGGAGCAGGCGGAGGGCGATGTGGAGCTGCAGCATATCAGCTTTGGATATCTGCCCGGCAGGACGGTGATCCACGACTTGAGCTTCCGGGCGCAGCCGGGGCGCCTGATCGCGATCGTGGGCCCTACAGGAGCCGGAAAGACTACCCTGATCAATCTGCTGATGCGGTTCTATGACCCGGACAGCGGACAGATACTGGTGGACGGAAAGCGTTCGGACCTCCTTACCAGGCGCAGCCTGCGCCGGGCTTATGCCATGGTGCTGCAGGATACCTGGCTGTTCTATGGAAGTATCTATGAAAATCTGGCCTATGGCAAGGAGGGGGCTTCCCGGGAGGACGTGGAGGCGGCGGCAAGGGCGGCCCATATTCATTCCTTTATCAAACGTCTCCCTCAGGGTTACGACACGGTGCTCACCGATGAGGGGACCAACATTTCCAAGGGCCAGAAGCAGCTTCTCACCATTGCCCGGGCCATGCTTCTGGACGCCAGGATGCTGATCCTGGACGAGGCTACCTCCAACGTGGATACCAGGACGGAGCGGGAGATCCAGAAAGCCATGCTGAAGCTGATGGAGGGCAAGACCTGCTTTGTGATCGCCCACAGGCTCTCCACCATTGAAAACGCGGACCTGATCCTTGTGGTGAACGACGGGGAGGTAGTGGAGCAGGGCACCCACAGGGAGCTGATGGAAAAGGGAGGCGTGTACAGAAAGCTGTATAACGCTCAGTT
>CANRMK010000066.1 GCA_947631715.1 uncultured Acetatifactor sp. | reverse complement strand
AATTTATTACAATTTTGTTACATTTCACCTCAGATTATACATAACTGGAATACCAATGTCAATATATTCCAAAAAAATCTTGTGACAATTCGCTACCTTCTCCCGGCGGCAATGTCCTCCCTCAGCTGTGCCTGCAGCGCCTCCACGCTGTCGAAATGCCGTTCCGGGCGCCTGAATTTTAACAAATAAACCTCTATATCTTCCCCGTAGATCTCTCTGTCAAAATCGTACAGATAGGATTCTACCCCCAGGACATGGTCCCTTGTGACCGTGGGCTTATATCCCACATTGCTGATGGCATGGTAGCGCTTCCCCTGCCAGAGTACCTGGGAGACATAGACACCGTTCGGCGGCAGCAGCTTATGCTCCGGCGGAAGCAGGTTCACCGTGGGGAATCCCAGCGTTCTTCCCAGCCGTTTCCCGCCGACCACCTTTCCCATGACCGGGTAAGGAGTTCCCAGCATCCGCTCTGCAGCCTCCATATTTCCCGCCTCCACCAGCTCCCTCACACAGGAAGAGCTGACCTCCCGGCCGTCCATATATACCTTGTCGATGATCTTTATGGAAAATTCCAGCTCAGGCCCTAACTTTTCAAGCAGCGCCGCATTCCCTGCACCGCCCTTCCCAAAGGACAGATCCGTGCCCGCCGCCAGAAAGCGCACCTGCATCCGCTCCGCCAGCACCTGCCTTGCAAATTCCTCCGGCTCCATAGCGGCCGTGTCGTATGTCAGGGGAAATTCCACCAGAATGTCTATGCCCATCCGCTCGAACAGCTGGCGCTTTTCCTCTCTTGTCGTGAGCTCTCTGCCGTCAGACGTGCCGAACAACACTGAGGGCGCCGGATCGAAAGTAAACACGCAGGCGGCCAGCCCGTCCTTTTTCCTCTCCAGGATCTCCTCCAAAAGCCTTCTGTGGCCGATGTGGAGCCCGTCAAATTTTCCAATGGCAGCCGCCGTCTCTTTCTCCAGATAAAAATCCGATGTACCTGCAATGATCTCCAACCGTACCACACTTTCCCGCCCGCACAGGCAGACTATAAGTTATCTGTCGGGAAACATTTTCACAGGAACATACCTCTTCCTGTCCCTGTCATAGGCATAGATCGCCGCAAAGCTTCCGTCCTGCCTGTAGAACCGCACCCACTTCCCCGGCGCGTGGCATTCCCGCTCCGCCGTCTGCTCCGGTGCGATCGCATTCCCGTTCTCCAAAAGCGCCTCTGCGCCCTTCCCGATATGAAGCGCCGGGCATCCCTGGAAGACGCTGTCCACGGGAATTACCGCTTCCATGAGCCTCCCCGCGTCTTTCATCTGCTGGAGCGTTGGAAGCCCTATGGCCTCCTCCAGCCGGAACTCTCCCACCCGGGTGCGCCGCAGGCTCTTCATGGCAGCGCCGCAGCCTAATTTTTCCCCGATATCCGCACAGAGCGTCCTGATATATGTGCCTTTGGAGCAGACCACCCGGACCGTCACCACCGGCAGCCTGCACTCCGTGATCTCCAGCTCCCGGATCGTTACCGTCCGGGCTTTCCGCTCTACCTCTTCCCCCCTGCGCGCCAGCTCATACAGCCTTTTCCCGTTCACTTTCAGGGCGGAGTACATGGGCGGGACCTGATCGTATTCTCCGATAAAGCTCTCACAGACCCGCCGGACCTCTTCCCCGGAAACCTCCGCCGGGCGCTCCGCAGTCACCGTGCCGGTCAGATCCTGTGTGTCCGTCTCCACACCCAGCAAAAACTCTGCGGCATACTCCTTGTCCTTGTCGGTCAGCATGCCGCAGAGCTTTGTGGCGCTGCCCAGGCAGACGGGCAGAACGCCCGTGGCCCCGGGATCCAGCGTCCCCGTGTGTCCGATCTTTTTCTGTCCGCAGATCCCGCGCAGCCTGGCCACTACATCGTGGGAAGTATAGCCGGCTTCCTTATCTATGACAATGATGCCGTTGATCATAGCCTTATCCTTCTTCCCAGGCTTTCATCTGTTTTTCGATATGCAGGGACAGATTGTTCACACAGTCGTGAAATGTGCCTTTCATGGTGCAGCCCGCCGCTCTGGCATGCCCGCCGCCGCCAAAGTAAGCCGCCACCTCCGCCACGTTCACACATTCTCCGGACCGCATGCTCACCTTATACTCCAGCACATCTGTCTGATACATAAAAATAGCGCACTCGATCCCCTCTATATTTCTCAGCTGGTTCACGATCCCCTCCAGATCCCTGGAATCCGCATTGTAGAAATCCATGGTCTTTTTGTCCAGGGCGCTGACAATGCAGCGTCCCTCCAGAAAGCGGATGCTCTCCATCAGGGCGCGGCCGGCGATCTGAGCCTGCACATAGGTCTTTTGGTAAAAGGTCTCCCTGATCAGTCTTGAAAAGTCAAAGCCATAGCCGATCAGCTTTGCGCCTTTCTCCATGGTGGCGGGAGTCGTGCAGGAATACTGGAATACCCCCGTGTCATGAATGATGCCGATATAAAGCGCCAAAGCGATATCCTGGTCCAGATTCTCCTCCCCGATCAGGTCATAGACAAGTTCACAGGTAGAGCCCGTCCGGGAATCGATATGGTTGATATCGCCGCTGCCGTTCTCTCTCAGATGATGATCGATGTTAATCCGCTTTCCGGCGGCGCGGAAATACTCTTTCGCCCCTCCCATCCTCTCTGCGTCCGTGTCCAGGGCAAAGAATATGTCAAAGGGCTCTTCCTCCGGAAAATCCGTAATGATCTCGTCAAACCCCTTTATCTCCCGGAAAATTTCCGAGGGCGGCTGCAGAAACACCTTTACGTCCGCCCCGGGCAGACACTTCCGCAGATACATCTGCATCGCCAGCACGGCTCCCACACAGTCCCCGTCCGGCCTCTCGTGGCCGCTGATCCCGATTCTCTCTGCCCCCCTGCATTCCTCCAGCAAATTGATCATAAATCCTCATTCCTCTCGTTCCAAAGTGCTTGATTCTTCCTCCTGCGTTCCATATGCCCTGGCTTTTTCCTGATCCTCCGCCCTGACCTCATCGATCCGATGGGACATATTGACGCCGTATTCGATAGACTGATCCATCACGAACGTGATCTCCGGCGTATTCCTGAGATTGACGGTCCTGGCCAGCTGTTTCCGGATAAATCCCTCAGCGCTCTTTAACCCCTCCAGCGTGGCTTTCCGCACCTCTTCATTCCCCAGGACGCTGATCCATGCCTTACAGCTTTTTAAATCCGGGGCTACCTCCACCGACACAACGCTT
The DNA here is from genome assembly GCA_947631715.1 of uncultured Acetatifactor sp. Lineage (GTDB taxonomy): Bacteria > Bacillota > Clostridia > Lachnospirales > Lachnospiraceae > Acetatifactor. The sequence goes on along the minus strand of CANRMK010000066.1, from coordinate 6,342 downwards.
GTCCACTGGCTGATCCGGGGATCCTTGATCTCACCCCGGATGATCTCCGCCAAGACCCGCTGCACCTCTCCGTTTATGCGGGTATTTTTTATACTGTTCTTTCTCATACCATATTCCTATCCCGAACTTTTTTCGCTATTGTCTGGGCACCTCTTCCATCACATAGGCTTCCACCACGTCCTGCTCCTGGATCTGGTCAAATCCCTCGAATACAAGTCCGCATTCGAATCCTTCCTTGACCTCTTTCACGTCGTCCTTGAACCGCTTCAGGGAAGCAAGCGCCCCGTCATAGATCTGCTCGCCCTCACGGGTGATCCTGATCTTGCAGCCTCTCTGGAACATGCCGTCCGTCACATAGGAGCCGGCAATGTTGCCGATCTGAGAAGCCCTGAAGATCTGGCGGACTTCCGCATGGCCGATGACTTTCTCCTCGAACACAGGATCCAGCATTCCTTTCATGGCTGCTTCCACGTCCTCAATGGCCTGATAGATCACCTTGTACAGTCTGATATCTACACCCTCTCGCTCCGCCGTCACCTTTGCCGCAGCGTCCAGCCGCACGTTAAAGCCGATGACGATAGCATTGGAAGCGCTGGCCAGAGTCACATCCGACTCGTTGATCGCGCCCACGCCTCCGTGGATGCACTTTACCACGATCTCCTCGTTGGACAGCTTTAACAGGGACTGCTTCACAGCCTCCACGCTTCCCTGCACATCCGCTTTCACGATCAGGTCCAGTTCCTTTAAATTGCCCTCTTTGATCTGAGAGAACAGATCGTCCAGGGACATCTTGGACTTGGTCTCCTCCAGCTTGCGCTCCTTGTTCTGGGCCAGATAGGTATCCGCATAGGATTTCGCGGTCTTGTCGCTCTCATGGGCCAGGAACACCTCTCCCGCGCTGGGCACATCATTTAAGCCCAGGATCTCCACAGGAGTAGAGGGATCCGCCTCTTTGACACGGCGGCCCTTGTCATCGATCATGGCCCGGACCTTGCCGTGGCATGCGCCCGCAGAGATAAAGTCTCCCACATGCAGCGTTCCTTTCTGTACCAGGACCGTTGCCACAGGGCCGCGTCCCTTGTCTAACTCCGCCTCAATGACCAGGCCCCTTGCCCGGCGGCTGGGATTTGCCTTTAGCTCCAGGATATCCGCCGTCAGCAGGATAGTCTCTAACAAAGTATCAATGCCCTCGCCGGATTTCGCCGACACAGGAACGAACTCCGTGCTGCCGCCCCAGTCGGTAGCGACCAGCTCATACTCCGTGAGCTCCTGCTTTACCCTGTCCACATTGGCGGACGGCTTGTCGATCTTATTCACGGCTACAATGATCTCAATTCCCGCTGCCTTTGCATGATTGATCGCCTCTATGGTCTGGGGCATCACACCGTCGTCCGCCGCCACCACCAAAATGGCGATATCGGTAGAGTTGGCGCCCCGCATACGCATGGCGGTAAAAGCTTCATGGCCGGGCGTATCCAGGAAAGTGATCCTCCTGCCGCCGGCATTTACAGTATATGCACCGATATGCTGCGTGATGCCGCCGGCCTCCTTATCGGTCACATTGGTCTTGCGGATAGCGTCCAAAAGCGATGTCTTACCGTGGTCCACATGGCCCATGACACAGATCACAGGCGGCCTCTCCACCATGGCGCTCTCGTCCTCTTCCTCCTCTTTCAGGAGTTCCTCGATCACGTCCACCTTTACTTCCTTTTCGCAGAGGATATCATACTCCATGGCGATATTCTCGGCGTCCTCATAGGACACCTCCTGATTCACGGTGACGATCTTGCCCTCGAGGAACAGTTTCTTCACAATGGCCGAGGGCTGCAGCTTCATCTTGTCCGCAAGATCCTTGATGGTAATGGACTCCGGGAGAGTGATCACCTTGATCACCTCTTCAGCCGTCTCCTCCTTTTTCTTTTCAGGCTTGATGAACCTGCCGGGACGGTTCCTTGCAGCTTCGTCCTCCTCATAGATATGGTCTTTTCTAGATCTCTTATCCCGCTCCTGGTTGCCTGCACGCCGCTTTTCATCCTCGCGCCGCTTTTCCGTATCCTTTGACGGAACTTCTCCGGCAAATCCCTTACCAGATCTGCCGTCTCTGAATCCAGCTCCCTGTCCTCCATTGCCTCTGCCGTCGCGTGGACCACCGCCGAAACCGCGGCCGCTGCCGCCGCCAGCGCCCGGACCGCGCCTGTCACCCGAAGCGCTCTCCTGACCCGGTCTGCCGCCTCTCTGAAAGCTGCCCTGTCTGTCCCCCTGCGGTCTTCCATTTCCACTGCCTGCTCCTCTTGTCTGGAACTGACCCCGATCCGGTCTGGTTCCCTGATAACCGCCCTGTCCGCGGCCGTCTCTTCCTCTGAAATCCTGGCTGCGGCCGTCTCTGGGCGCCCTCTCCTGAGTCACGCCTGCGCTCACAGCCCTCTGGGCCTGCTGAGCCGGCGCCTGCTCCCGTGTCTGGGCTGCTGCGTCCGTCTGGGCCGCCGCATCATGGCGCGGTTTGGGCTGGGCCTGTCTGTTGGGCACCATCTGTACACTTGGCGTAGGAGACGGCGGTGTCAGAGGCTTGATGGGCCTTACCGGGCCCTGCTGCCCTCTGCGGTCACGATTGTCAAATCCGCCTCTTCCCTGTCCTCCCTGGGGTCTTCCGCCGGCTCCCGGGCGCTGTCCGGAAATCTTGGAATTCTGGGGGTTGCTCACAAATATGATATTGCTCTTTTTCTTTTTGGGCGCGTCCTGCCCCTTGGGCTGCCCGGCCTCCCTGGCAGCCGGCTGGCGCTCTCCCTGCTTTGAGGACGCTTTTTCTTCCCTGCCGCTCTTAGGCTCCGAGCTGTCCGCGGCCTTTGCCTTTGTCTCGGCGCTCTCTGCCTTCTGCGCGCTTTTCTCTACAGGTCTGCTCTTAGTTTGGGCCGGTTCGCTCTTTCCGAACGCCTCCCTCACCATCTTTGCCGCTTCCTCGTCAACGGAGCTCTGCGCCGCTTTTGCCTCAACACCTTTCTCCTGCAAAAAACTTAATATATCTCTGCTCTGCTTATTCAGCTCCTTAGCAAGTTCATGTACCTTTATCTTCGCCATGCTTTCCTCCATTTCTGCCGTCGGCGGCTCATTTATTTCCGTCCAGTTGTCTGATGACTGCATCCGCTAATCCCGCATCGCACACGCCTATCGATGACCTCAGATCTTTTCCCACAGCCCGTCCCAGCTCTTCCTTTGTTCCGTATCGGAACATCGGGACCCGGTAAGAACTGCATTTGTCAGAAAAAAGCTTCTTCGTATTGTCAGACGCATCCTCTGCAATGATCACCAGCATAGCAGACCCTTTCTTAACTGCCTCCAATGTCTGAAACTCGCCGCTGACCAGATTGCGCCCCCTCATAGCAATGCCCAGAAGCGAATAAATCTTATTCTGCCTCAAGATTCTCAAACTCCCTTTCCAGGCTGTCGTACACCCCGCCCGGAATACTCATTTTGAAAGAGCGCTCCAGGCCTTTATTTTTTCTGGCTTTCTGCAGACACTCCCTGCTCCTACAAACATATGCGCCTCTGCCGTTCTTCTTTCCTGTCGTATCCAGGCAGATCTCGTTCTCCGCAGTCCGCAGAATGCGCATCATTTCTTTCTTCCCTTTCATTTCACCGCAGCCCACGCACTGCCGCAGCGGGATTTTCTTTGCCATAGATCCTCTCTACTCCCCGTCGGGGGCGTCATACTGATCCTCAGTATAACCGTCCTCCGCATATCCGTCTTCTTCGTAACCGGCTTCCTCGTACTCATCCTCTTCATACTCATCGTCCACATAATCCTCATAGCGGAAGCCGGGTGCGTCCTTGGCCTGGGTCTCGGATTTGATGTCGATCTTGTAGCCGGTGAGCCTTGCGGCCAGCCTTGCATTCTGCCCCACCTTGCCGATGGCAAGAGACAGCTGGTAGTCAGGCACTACCACTTTTGCGGTCTTTTCGTCGGGATCTGCGAATACCGCAACGATCTTGGCGGGAGACAGCGCATTCTGGATCAGGTTCCCGGGATTGTCATCCCAGTTCACGATATCGATCTTCTCTCCCCGCAGCTCATCCACGATCGCGTTCACTCTCGCGCCGTTCATTCCCACGCATGCGCCCACGGCGTCCACATTGGGATTGTTGCTCCACACGGCGATCTTGGTGCGGCTTCCAGGTTCTCTGGCAATACTTCGGATCTCCACGGTGCCGTCCTTGATCTCTGTGACCTCAGACTCGAACAGCCTCTTTACCAGCTCCGGATGAGTGCGGCTCACGTTGATCCTGGGCCCCTTGGTGGTCTCCTTTACCTCCAGGATGTACACCTTGATCCTTTCGGTAGGCCGAAATACCTCGCCCTCTACCTGCTCGCTCTCGCTGAGCAGAGCGTCCGCCTTTCCCAGATTAATGCTGATATTCTTTCCGATATAGCGCTGTACCACACCGGTGATCACGTCTTTCTCTTTCACCTTATACTGGTTGTAGACTACGTTGCGCTCCTCGTCCCGGATCTTCTGAATGATCACGTTCTTTGCATTCTGGGTGGCGATACGGCCGAACTCCTTGGATTTAATCTCCACATGGATCAGATCCCCTGTTTTCGCCTTAGAGGAAATCTGTTTTGCGTCCTCCAGGGCGATCTGCAGGCAGTCGTCTTTCACATCGTCTGCCGTCTCAACTACCTCTTTCTCCGCATATACCAGAAAATCGCAGGTCTCCTTGTCAATTTCCACATGGACATTGTCCGCCTTGCCGCCAAAGTGGTTCTTGCTGGCGATCAGGAGAGACTGTTCGATCGCCTCGAAAAGGCTGTCCTTGCTGATCTCTTTTTCTTTCTCCAGAGTGTCCAGCGCTTCCATCAATTCCTTGTTCATCATTTCCTCCATTCCGGCCTTTGGCCATCTTTGTTGATCTGTTCCCTAAAAATCCAGCGCCAGTCTGACCACTGCGATCTCGCTGCGCAGAAATGTTCTCGAAGTTTTCTCTTCACGGATCGTCAGATGCTCTCCGTCAAAGCTGTCCAGCACGCCCGAAAATTCCTTACAGCCGTCAACAGGCTTAAAGAGCTTGATCTCCACCTTTTCTCCGATTGCGGCCCGCAGATGTCTGTCTTTCTTAAGCGTCCTGCCCAGTCCCGGGCTGCTCACCTCCAGGATATAGGCGTCCGGTATGAAATCCTCCCTGTCCAGGGCATCGGACAGCGCCCGGCTTACCGTCTCGCAGTCCTGTATGTTCACGCCCCCTGGTTTGTCGATATAGGCTCTCAAGTAATAGTCACTGCCCTCCTTGACATACTCCACATCATAGATGGATACCCCGTTCGCTTCCGCTATGGGTTCCAGCAGGGCCTCGGCTCTCGTCTCATATTCCTCTCTCCGGGACATGCTCCGCCTCCTCACTGTCTGCAATCGCTGTCTACGATCACTATCTACAATAAGAAAGAGTGGCAAGCGCCACTCTCACTCTGATCATCATTCACAAAACACAGTATATTCCTATTTTAAAGAGCTGTCAACCACTTTCCTGTATTTTTTCCTGTTTTTTGCAGTTCAGCCCCTCCGTCATATTCAGCCCGGTACTGCCGGTGTTCTCCTGGCAGACCGTTGGAGCACGTCGGCACTTGGCGAGGTACTCTCGAGCCTAGTACCGTTACGTGCGGAACCGAGCGGAAGCGTGTCTGCCGGGAGAACATCGGCAGTACCGGGCGTGACTTGCAGGGGAAAGGCTGAACTGTTACTGTTTTTCTCTGTAAGTTTAAATCCCCTTCCGGAAAAGTGTCCCTGCCTACAAATCGCAATTTGCCTGTATATTCCGGCTCTCACGGCTTCTCCTCAAGCCCCACATAGTCTTTGTCGTAATACCTTGCGCAGGCCGAGTTGACCCAATTTTCACCCACCTGAAAATCCGTATAATAAATCATCTCGCCGGGATATCCGGGCAATGGTGCAAAAAACACTTCTCTCACGCTGTCATCATGCAGAATTTCCAGCCGCTCCTCCCATGCCTGTTTATATGCACTTGCCTCACCTTTCAAAAGCCACGCCATGGCCAAATGCAGCCAGAACCATTTCCGAAAAATTATCTTTCCTATCCTGTCATCAAAGATTAATGATAATGTATTCTTCGAATTCTTCTATATATCCATCCTGCGGAAAACAAGGCATACCTGACCGAAGTTTCTTTGCCTGTTCTATTTTTTCCAGGTCTGTCTCAATCACAAAATCAAAGCCCTGCATTGCAGCAAAATTTTCATACGCCTGTTCACTTGATCTCCGCCGCCCTCCCGCAGATTTTCCGGCCTTTTGTATCTCAACTATCATATCACACTTACAGGCCGCGCACAAGAAA
>CANRMK010000065.1 GCA_947631715.1 uncultured Acetatifactor sp. | reverse complement strand
GCCGCCACGATCAGGGCGTCCGTGATCAGGAAAAGGGCTCCCGTCTTCAAATGGGGGAACCTAAGGCGCAACAGCTTCACAATGATATCGGTGCCGCCGGTGGTCGCCCCGGACTTAAACACAAGCCCCAGGGCCACAGCCATCAGCGCGCCTCCCGCCAGCGCCGCCAGCAGGGGATCTGAGGTCAGAGGCCCGTATGGCACCATCGCATTGGTAAAGAAAGAGGTGAGCGCCGTGCAGTACATGGTGGACAGGATAAAGCGCCATCCGAATTTCCAGACGCCCACTGCCAGAATGGGAATATTGATGACCAGCATCCAGGTGCCTGTCTCCAGTCCGGTGATGCGGTTCAAAAGAATGGAGATACCGGTGACGCCCCCCGGCGCCAGCAGGTTGGGATCCAGAAACAGGCTCACCGCAGCCCCATAGAGAAAAGAGGCCGCCGTGATCACAAGATAATCCCGGATCCTGCGGCGTACCGTCTTCCTCTCTTCGTATTGGATCTCTTTTTCCTGTTCCGTATTTTTCATACTTACACCCCTATTTCCGAGCTGATCTTTGCGCATAACGAGTTTGTGTCAAGCAGTGCGCAGACACAAATCTCGCGATTGAAAATTTTAATTTTCAAACTTCCACCTCTATGCGTGATTCAGCACGCTTACCAATCAATAGTATGAAAGTTTAGTATGAAAGTTTACTTTCATACTTATGCCCCATTTCCGAACTGATCTTTGCGCATAACGAGTTTGAAAGAAAAAATCCGCATAGTGGAAATATGCGGATTTTATCAGCGGATCCTTTCGCTTCTTTTAGATAGTATGGCGCCATTAAGGTCAGATATTCGTCCGCACCTGCCTTGGCTTATAGCCGCCCTGCTCCAGCGCGTCCATGATCTGCTTCTTGTGTTCCGTTCCGAATGCCTCCAGGGTAATGCGCAGCTCCACGGCGGCATTGCGGTTGATGGAAACGAACTGATTGTGCTCCAGCTTGATCACGTTCCCATTCACCTGCGCGATCAGCCCCGATACCCGATGCAGTTCACCCGGCTTGTCAGGGAGCAGCACGGACACGGTAAAGATGCGGTCCCGCATGATCAGCCCCTGCTGTACCACAGAGGACATGGTGATCACATCCATGTTGCCGCCGCTGATGATGGAAACCACCTTTTTATCCTTTACATTTAGATGCCGCAGGGCAGCTACTGTCAAAAGACCTGAGTTTTCCGCAACCATCTTGTGATTTTCCACCATGTCCAGGAATGCCACCACCAGCTCTTCATCGGGCACGGTGATGATATCGTCCAGATTTTTCTGCAGATAGGGGAACAGCTTTTCACCGGGAGTCTTTACGGCGGTGCCGTCGGCGATGGTATTCACCGTGGGCAGCGTAGTCACCTTCCCGGCCTTTATGGATTCCTGCATACAGTTGGCGCCCGCCGGCTCCACGCCGATGACCTGGATCTTTGGATTTAACAGCTTCGCCAGGGTGGAAACACCGGTGGCCAGCCCGCCGCCCCCAATGGGAACCAGGATGTAGTCCACCAGAGGAAGCTCCTTGATGATCTCCATGGCTATGGTTCCCTGTCCTGTAGCCACCGTCAGATCGTCAAAGGGATGGATAAATGTGTAGCCGTGCTCATCCGCCAGTTCATAGGCTTTAGCGCAGGCCTCGTCATATACGTCCCCGTAGAGCACCGTCTCGGCGCCGTAGCTCTTGGTGCGGTTGACTTTCATCAGAGGCGTGGTCGTAGGCATGACAATAGTCGCTTTCGCCCCATAGCACTTTGCCGCGTATGCAACGCCCTGGGCGTGGTTCCCGGCGGAAGCGGTGATCAGGCCCTTTTCCCGCTCCTCCTCCGTCAGGGTGCTCATCTTATAGTAGGCGCCCCGGACCTTATAAGCGCCGGTGAACTGCATATTTTCCGGCTTCAGATAGACCTTGTTGCCTGTGGCCGCGCTGAAGTAATCACTGTAGACCAGCTTGGTCTCCAGCGTCACCCTCTTCACCACCTCACAGGCCTCTTCAAATTTCTCCAGCGTCAACATCTGTTCTCCCATCTCTTCCTCTCATTCTGCCGCTTCAACGGCCACGTTCTCCTCTTTTCCGGTAACAGTTCAACTCCGGCATGTATACCCCTTGCGTGCTTCAGCACGCATACCAATCAAAATTTGAAAGTTTACTTTCAAACTTCAGACCTCCGTCCATTTCACGAATACTGCGATGGCGGAATGTCGAACAGCGCGTTCACGAACTGATCCGGATCGAATTTCTGCAGATCCTCTATGGTCTCTCCCACACCGATGTATTTCACCGGCACCTTGAGCTCCGACTGGATCGCCACGGCGATGCCGCCTTTTGCAGTTCCGTCCATCTTTGTCAGAACGATCCCGGTAAGGTCGGCCACATCCGCGAACTCCCTTGCCTGAAAGATCGCGTTCTGACCTGTGGTGCCGTCCAGCACGATCAGGTTCTCCCGATGGATCCCGGGAAACTCCCTGTCAATGATGCGGTCCATCTTTCTGAGCTCTTCCATCAGATTCTTCTTATTGTGGAGCCGCCCCGCGGTGTCGATGAGCAGCACGTCCACTCCCCGGGCCTTGGCCGCGTTCACCGCGTCAAAGACCACACTGGCGGGATCCGCCCCCTCTTTTCCCCCGATCATGGGTACGTCCGCTCTCCTGGCCCACTCCGCAAGCTGGTCGCCTGCCGCCGCCCGGAACGTATCCGCCGCCGCGATCAGCACGCTTCGTCCGCTGTCTTTCAGCTTTCCCGCCAGCTTTCCCACCGTCGTGGTCTTGCCCACGCCGTTCACGCCGATGATCATGACCACCGACTGGCGCTTTTCAAACTCATAGGCCGCCTCGTCCACCCGCATCTGCTCCCGTATGCTGTCCACCAGAAGCTGCCTGCATTCCGAGGGCTCTTTCAGATGTCTCTCGTCCACCTGCTCTTTCAGGCGCTCTATGATCTCGCCGGTGGCGCTGATCCCGATATCGCCCATGATCAGGATCTCCTCCAGCTCCTCATAAAATTCCTCGTCGATAGTGGAATAGCCGTTAAATACGGAATCGATCCCCCTGACGATATTATCCCTGGTCTTTGTCAGCCCCGCCTTGAGCCGGGCGAAAAATCCCTTTTTCCCCTCCTCCACTTCGATCTTTTCTGCGGCATAAATATTATTCCGCAGGAGGCTGGAATTGATATTGCGGTTCTCTTCACTCATGCCTGCCGTGAACCTCCTAATCCTCCAATTCCCTGTCGATCAGATTTACGCTCACCAGTGTGGACACGCCCTTTTCCTGCATGGTAATGCCGTACAGCCGGTCCACCTGCTCCATCGTACCTCTCCTGTGGGTGATAACGATAAACTGGGTATTTTTCGTAAGCTTGTGCAGATACTTTGCAAAGCGGCCCACATTGGAATCGTCCAGCGCCGCCTCGATCTCGTCCAAAAGGCAGAACGGAGACGGCTTCAGATTCTGAATGGCAAACAGGAGCGCAATGGCCGTCAGCGCTTTCTCGCCGCCGGAGAGCTGCATCATATTCTGCAGCTTCTTTCCGGGGGGCTGGGCGATGATGCGTATGCCCGCCTCCAGAATATCCTCATCCTCCATCAGTTCCAGCGTGCCCTTTCCGCCGCCGAACAATTCCTTAAATACCTTATCAAATTCCCTGTCGATCTCACCGAACTTCTCAGTAAACTGCTTTCTCATAGCAGTGTCAAGCTCCTGAATAATGCCCTCAAGAGTCTTCTCCGCCTCCACAAGATCGTCATGCTGCGACTTCATAAAGTTGAAGCGCTCCATCAGATTCCGGTAGTCCTCAATGGCGTTCACATTCACATCGCCCAGCTTTTTGATCTGGTCTTTTAGAGATGCAATGTCCCTCTTCATAGCTGACAGGTCTGTCATTTCATCATTCCGCAGAGCCGCCGCATCTGTCAGAGTGATCTCATACTCTTCCCACATATAGTTGATCTGGCTTTCAAGCGACTCCTCCAGCCTCTCTTTCTGGGCGTTCAGGCGGTAGACCTCCTTGTCCAGGCCGGACATGCGGTCCGCAAGCTCTTCCCGCCTCTTAAAAAAGCTTTTTTGATTCTCCGACAGCTCCTCCTTGTGCTCCACCATCTCTTTGAGTTTGCCCTCAGATTCATTCTGAATGTCGTAAGAAGCGGCTATGGTCTTCTCGATCTCTGTGATATTTCTGCGCTTCTGCTCTACTGCCTGTTCGTTTTCCTCAAGCGCTTTTAGGATCTCCTGAAGCTCCTGCCCGGCCCGCTGGATCTCGCCGTCGATACGGTCCACGTTTGCCTGTTTAAAGCCCTGGGTCTGCCGTATCTTCTCCACTTTCAGATCCTGCTCCGTCACAAGGGCTGCGGCCTCGGCCTCGATCTTCCGCTTTTCCTCCATCTCCTGCTGGAGCTTTACGATCCTTTCCTGAGCGGCCTTTTCCACTGCCTCGCTGTCAGCAAGCTCTTTCCGAATGGAATCCTTGTCCTCATTGATCCTGGATAACTGTTCCTCGATCTCTTTCTCTTCCAGTTTCAGGGAGGCCGCTCCCTCTGCCTCTTCCTCCATTCGCTCCCTGGCCTGGGCGATATTTAACCGGGCGGTGTTCTGCTCGATGGACTTCCTCTGGAGATCGGTCTTGAGCTCCTCCAGCTCCATGCGCAGCTTGTTCCTGTGAGTCTTGGTATCGTCGATCTCCCGGTTCATGGCGTCCACGGCCCCCAGCAGCTGCTTCACCCGCTTTTTCAGCTCGTCGATCTCCCGGCGCCTGCCAAGGAGGTTGCTGTTGTTCTTAAAAGCGCCGCCGCTGATAGCTCCTCCGGGGACCAAAAGCTCTCCCTCCAGAGTTACCATCCGGATTCCGTAATCGTACTTTCTGGCGATCCTGACCGCATTGTCCACATTGTCCACCACAACAATGCGCCCAAGCATGGCTTTCGCCACATCGGCATATTTGTCCTCGATCTGGACTAGGCCGTCCGCCATACCGATAACGCCATGCTCCTTTAGGACCTCCGGCGTTCCAAACTTCTGATGCTTTGTGATACTGGTAAGAGGCAGGAAAGTTGCCCGGCCGAGACGGTTCTCTTTCAGATACCGTATCATTTTCTTTGCCGTCTCCTCATCGTCCGTGACAATGTTCTGGATATTGCCGCCCAGAGCAGTCTCAATGGCAGTCTCGTACTTTTTCTCCACCTTGATGATGTCCGCCACCACCCCGATGATACCCTTGACCTTTTCTTTCTGCTCCATGACTTTCTTAACGCTGCCGCCGTATCCCTCATAGCGCTCGGTCAGGCTGGACAGAGTCTCCAGTTTGGAAAGTTCCATGTGGTATGCGCTCTGGGTTTCCCTGAGCTTCGCATCCTTTCCGGCCAGTGTCTCACGGATTCCTCCAAGCTCCTGCTCCGCACTTGCCTCCCGCTGGGTCATGGCGCTGATCTCTTCCGTGATAGTCTCAAACTCTTCCTCCAGCTTCCTGATGGTCTCCTCCCGGGCCGCCTCATCGGATTTTGCCCGAAGCAGCCTGGAATTCAGCTCCGCCCTGCGGATATTCACCTGCTCCACCATGGTGTCAAAGCGCCCCATCTTGGATTTGATGGTAGCCCTTTGATTCAGTTCCCCGATAATAGTGTTCTTTCCGTCTTCGATCTGGCTGTTTAAATCCTCAATCTCTCCCTGTATCTGTGCCAGTTCCGACCGCAGCTCTTCCGCCTTCAGGGACAGCTCCTGGACCTCTCTGTCCGTGTCGCCCTTTTCCTGCAGCAGATCGTCCTTGTCCTTTTCCTTTTTGGAGATCTCCTCCTGCAGGGCTTCCCGCCTGTTCGTTAGATGGGCCTCGCTGCCTTTGGCGGAATTGATCTGCTCTTTCAGGACGTTCATCTCGCCCTCCAGCTTTCCCCGCATGAGCCCGGCGTCATTTAAGCTGCTCCTAGCCGCCTCGATCGATCGGTCCAGGCTCTCGATCTCCTCCTGGATCCGCTGGTATTCTTCCCTGATGTTCTCATATTTCCCCGTGGTATCCGCCAGCTCGGCACCTGCGACGTCATACTTTTCGCCCACATCGTTCAACTGTTCCCTGAGTTTCCGATTCTCCAGCAGGAACACATTTACGTCCAGCGTCTTCAGTTCTTCTTTCCTGCGCAGATACACCCTGGCCACCTCGGCCTGACGCTCCAGGGGCGCCGTCTGCTTTTCCAGCTCCGACAGGATATCGTTCACACGCACAAGGTTCTGCTTTTCGCTCTCCAGCTTGGCCTGCGCCGCCGCTTTCCGGCGTTTGAACTTCACAATGCCTGCCGCCTCGTCAAAAAGCTCCCGGCGTTCCTCCGGCCTGCCGCTCAGGATCTTGTCGATCTGGCCCTGGCCGATGATGGAATACCCCTCCTTGCCGATACCCGTATCATAAAAGAGCTCGTTCACGTCCTTTAAACGGCAGGGAGCCCCGTTGATCAGATATTCACTTTCCCCGGAACGGTAAAGGCGCCTCGCCACCGTCACCTCGTCGAAGTCGATGGCGAGCTGATGATCGGAGTTGTCCATCGTAATGGCTACAAACGCACAGCTTTGCGGTTTCCTGTTTTCCGTTCCCGAGAAAATGACATCCTGCATGCTGGCGCCTCTCAGCTGCTTTACGCGCTGCTCCCCCAGCACCCAGCGCACGGCGTCCGCCACATTGCTCTTGCCGCTGCCGTTGGGTCCCACAATGCCGGTAATGCCGTTGTGAAACTGGAAATTAATCTTATTTGCAAACGATTTGAAACCCTGTACTTCAATATTTTTTAAATACATATCCCATTTCCTTCAGCTTTAACAGCGCCCTGTACGCCGCCTGCTGTTCTGCCGCTTTTTTTGTTCTTCCACAGCCCTCCCCGAGGACTCTGCCCTCCATGCTCACAGACACACGGAAAGTCTTATTGTGCTCCGGCCCGCTCTCTTCCAGAAGCTCATAGCAGAATTCTTTCTTTAGCCTGCCCTGGATCAGCTCCTGCAGATTGCTTTTGCTGTCATAGAAGAGTTGCTTGTCCTCCAGATCCGACAAAATGAACCTGTCTATAAAGGCTTTTGCCTTTTCCATGCCGCCGTCTATATAGATCGCGCCGATCAGTGCCTCCATGGCATCTGAAGTGATGCTGTCCCGGTCTCTCCCGCCTGTGTGCTCCTCTCCCTTTCCGAGAAGCATGAACTGCCCCAGCTCAAGATCCCTGGCGCAGAATGCCAGGGACGGCTCGCAAACCATGGAGGCGCGCATCTTTGTCAGCTCCCCCTCCGGCACCTGTGGATGCTCCCGGAACAAGAATTCGCTGGATACCAGCTCCAGCACCGCGTCCCCCAGAAATTCCAGCCGTTCATAATTTCCGATTTTATTGATCTTCTGTTCATTGGTAAACGAGCTGTGGGTAAGGGCCTGTTTCAAAAGCGTCTTGTTCTGAAACTGATAGCCGATCCTTTCCTCCAGCATCTTCATCGTAAATTCGTTCTGCATACTGATACTCCATTGGGCGCCCAGAAATGCGCGCCGGCCGATCCTATTTCTTCAAAAGGGCACTGAAAGCAAACGAGCAGTACGCCTGCATGATCACGCACAGCGGACTGCTCTCATTGAAAGCAATCGATATCCGTAGACATCTTTTCCTGTTCCTGTCAGTTCATGACTCCTTTGATCAGTTCCACCGCTTCCTCCACGGTCGTGATCTTTTCGGCCTTGTCTGCCGGGATCTCAATGTCGAATTCTTCCTCGATACCCATGATGATCTGGAACACATCCAGGGAATCCGCACCCAGATCATCCATGAAAGTCGTTTCCATAGTGATCTCCTCGGGATCCACATTCAGCACCTCTGCGATTACCTTTTTCAGCTTTTCAAATTCCATAATCTTTCCTTTCCTGTTAATCACCAAGAACGATCTGTTCCCTGATTTTTTCGTTTATTTTCTGCTCCTTGAATGCAATGCATTGAAGGATAGAATGTCTGATCTCAATGGCCTTGCTGCTTCCGTGGGTCTTGACCACCAGTCCGTTCAATCCAAGAAGCGGTGCGCCGCCGTATGCCTCCGTGCTGAAATCCTTCAGAGTGCTCTTAAGCGCCGGCTTTACCAACAGGGCCCCGATCTTGCTGCGAAGAGACGTCATCATGCCCGCCTTGATCTTAGTTACGAGGGCCGAGCTGACGCCCTCTAACATCTTCAGGACAATGTTGCCTGCGAAAGCCTCGCACACCAGCACGTCCGCACCGCCCAGAGGAATATCCCTGGCCTCCACATTCCCGATAAAATTGATCTCCGGGCAATTCTGCAGAAGCGGGTATGTCTCCTTGGTCAGAGCGTTCCCCTTTTCCTCCTCCACGCCGATGTTCACAAGGCCCACCTTGGGGTTCTTCACACCGATCACGCTCTCCATGTAAATGCTTCCCATCTTTGCGAACTGCAGAAGCTGTGAGGGTCTCGCATCCACGTTGGCGCCGCAGTCCAGAAGCAGGCTCACACCGTTTATATTGGGGATAATGGGTGCAAGGGGCGGTCTCTCCACTCCCCTGATACGCCCCACAATGACCTGTCCGCCCACCAGTACGGCCCCGGTGCTTCCTGCGGACACCATGGCGTCGCAGGCTCCCTCCTTTACCATGTTCATGCATTTTACAATGGAGGAGTCTTTCTTGGTGCGTATCGCCATCACAGGCGGTTCTCCTGTCTCGATCACTTCGGACGCATGCACGATCTCCAGTCTGTCGGAATCGTAGGTGTACCGGCTCAATTCCTCTTTCAGTACGGTCTCCCGGCCCACCAGAAACACTTTCACGCGCTTGTCTTCGCTGACCGCCTCCACGGCCCCCCTGACAACCTCTTCCGGCGCGTTGTCTCCGCCCATGGCGTCCACAGCCACGTTTACCAGTTCAGCCATCTGTCATCTTTCCTTCCGAATACTTCGCAAAAAACATCTCAAGCGAACGCTGTGCACTCGCCTACCTTACCCTAATATACTAGACCCCTCTGGAAAAATCAAGTAGAAAGTTGCGAGAAACATAAAAGCTGCCGCATGAACTGAATTTTCGTCCATGCGGCAGCCTCTTTTCGCTTTTGGTCAATCAACACTGACAACCTGCTTCTTGTTGTAAGAACCACAGGCCTTGCAAACTTTGTGGGGCATCATAAGGGCGCCGCACTTGCTGCACTTTACCAGCGTGGGAGCGCTCATTTTCCAGTTTGCACGTCTCTTATCTCTTCTGCTCTTGGAAGATTTATTCTTGGGACAAATAGACATTCGTTACACCTCCTTATCCGCGTTTAAAAATATCCTGTATCGCTGCCATACGCGGGTCGGGGACGAAAGTATCGCACCCACACTCCCCCATATTCAGATTCTGTCCGCACACGGGGCACAACCCCCGGCAGTCCTCCCTGCACAGAATCTTCGCAGGCCAGTTCCCTATGACTTCATTGTACACAAAGGCCTCCACATCCAGCTGGAAACCGTCCATAAAGCTCTTGTCGTCCGCCTCCTCGTCCTCCTCCCTGTCAGGGGAAGTGACAAGTCTGTCGAACTCCAGAGAGAGCGCCACAGGCACTTCTGTCAGACAGCGGTCGCAGACGGCCGAAAACGTAAGCTTCACTGC
>CANRMK010000064.1 GCA_947631715.1 uncultured Acetatifactor sp. | reverse complement strand
GATCACTGGCTGAAAGTGCTGGCATTCCTGCTTTTAAGCGTCTACTGGTTCCACCCTCTTGTCTGGATCGCTTATATTTTGTTCTGCCGGGATACGGAACTGGCATGTGACGAATATGTCATTTCAGACATGGAGCCGGAAGAGAGAAAGAGATATGCGCGGGCTCTGGTGGATTGTCACTGCAGCAGACGGTTCTATTTTGCCTGCCCGGTCGGCTTCGGAGAGACTAACATCCGGGAGCGCATCCGGCGCATCTTATCCTACCGTCAGCCTGCCCTGGGCATCCTGCTGCTGTGCGTGATCCTGTGCGCTGTGACGGCGGCCTGTCTTCTTACAAGCCCTGCCCGCAGCGGCTCCTCCCCGGATACAGAGCTCTCCGCGGAATCGGAGTCTTCAGCCGGGCTGCAGCTTCCCATGGTCCCTGTGCCGGAAGCCGGCAGTCCGTCTCCCGCAAGAATCCCGGAAAGCGGCAATTCCGCTTCCGGCAGCGAGAACGGTACGGAAAGCGGCGCCTCCTCTGCCGCAAGTGGGAACACTGCGGTAGACGGCGGCGCTATCTGCGGCATTTCACCGGACGATGTTTTCAGTATCCGCGCCCTCTGGGGCTGGACCGGTGAGACCCTTGCTTTCAGCCGCCTGGACTCCAACACTGCATTCCTGGATCTGCTGACTCTATGCGGGCAGCTGGACGGTTCCGGCGCCTCCGGGAACAGCAGCGCCCCCAACAGCCGCATTGGCTACCAATATGCCCTCAAGCTTTATGCCTCCGATGGCAGCGAACTTCTCTCCGTCACTCCCTATAAAGACGGCTTTGCCGCAGACGGAGCCTTTTATCCCTGCGACGATCCCAACGGGCCGCCCCTGCAGCTTTTGCTGTATATGGACAATCTGTTCCACCCCGCAGACGGCGCGTCCTCCGATATCACCGTCACACAGGAGTATCTGCAGGAGGTTCACGAAAAGATCACGAAAGCTATGATAAACGGCGAATTTGAATCCGTTCACACCGCCGCACTGATGGAAGACTCGGTAGAAGTGCGCATGTCAGAGGACAGTTTCAGCGACAGAATGCTGTTAAGGGAACTGGATCCGTCCGGCAGGGCGGTCCGGATCGTGACAGGCGCCCCCATACCAGAATTACAACGATCCAGCGAGCCCGCAGCAGCCGCAGCCCGTTCCGAGTTCGAGGGCGTGCCTGAGCCGGCACGGAGTATCAAGTGAATCCGCAGGACCGCTGGGTGTGGAAAGACAACGGCGCCATGCAGGCCGATCTGCCAGAAGAGCTGGCGCAGAAGATTGCGACCTACCTGATCATGAAATAGCATTGTACCGTTTTATACCCCATGTGCGCCTCAGCGCATATTCCTACAAGACCTGCCCTAGGATGATGGACTGCTAACTCTGGCGTAGAAAGTTTATTTTCTACTTATTACTGCTCACTTTCCACCGTAACGTCCCTGATCACTGCATTGCGGATTACATCGGGCTGATATCCGTTTTCCTTTGCCTTGATGTGAAGATTTTCCAGTGTAAAATCCGACAGAAGATACTGGCTGTCCTCTTTCTTTACATTAAAATAAATATCGCACTGGCAGTTGCAGTTTCTCATCACAACGTGATCCGCTTTGGACAGCGGAATATCCGTGCGCCCCTTCAGGTCAAAGAACTGGGTCCATGGATTAATGTTCAGGAAGTGAGTGATATTTCCCTCCACATCCTCCACCGTAATGTACTCATAGTGCTGGGGTGTATCCGGCCGCATCTTCAGCCACAGCAGATTGGAGCCGCACAGCACCTTGATCCTGCGCATGATGATGTTCCTGTTGTGCACGGACTCCGAGCCGCAGGTAAGGCAGCCGTGGCAGAAACCGTACAGGCAGTCCTCTATGATGATCCTTTCGTTGGAGCCGTTTTCCTCCGCAGTATCCGCCCAGGGCCCCTTGCCGCCCTTTAACACCACAGAGTCGTCGTTTACCTCCAGATAGCAATTCTTCACCAGCACGTCCGTGCACACGTCGATATCGATAGCGTCCGTGCTGGGCGCTTTCACCGGCGCTGCCGGAGAGAAAATGTAGCAGTTCAGGAATTTCACATGGTCGCACTTGTAGATATGGTTGGTCCAGAAATGCGAGTTCACCAGATGAAGCCCCGCCACCAGCACGTTGCTGCTGTTCGAGATGTAGACCAGCCTGGGACGCTGCTCGTCCTTGTTGGTGCAGGCGGGGTTCCATGCCCTCCGCAGCCAGAAAGCCTTCCAGGACTTCAACCCGTTCCCGTCAATGGTGCCGGGCCCCCACATGGTGAAACCGTCCACTCCGTCCGCGTTGATAAGAGCGGCAAAGTACAGGCAGCTCTCCCCCTCTATCCGCGTCTTGCGCAGCTCATAATCGCTCACATCGCTGCTTCCCTTCAGGACGCCTCCCTCCGAAACATAGAGATGAACGCCCTGCTTGAAAAAGAGAGAGCCTGTGAGATATGTGCCCGCCGGCACCACGATCACACCGCCGCCGTTCTCATGAGCGGTATCGATCAGCTCCTGGATCTCTTTCGTATACACTTTCCCGTCATCCAAAATATTGTACTCGGTAAGCACATACTGTTTTCCCATTTCCTGAAGTTCCGGAATCTTCAGATCATAGAACCATTCCTCGATCGCTGTGCCGTCCGGAAAAAATTCTTCGCTCATCCTGTTTCCTCCTTATTAAAAATATGTGACGATATCCGACAGCTTCCGCTTGGGTACCACATAGTCCCTGTTCTCGTCCAGATAATAGTCCAGGCTTTCGCCCTGCTGCGCTCCCACAATGCGGCTTTTTACAGACGGATAGCCGAACGCCACCAGCGAATGCAGCTTCTGATCATCCGTCAGCCCGAAGATCTCGCCCAGCTTGATCCGGTTGCAGGCGCCCAGAATACAGCTGCCCACACCGTGGTTCCACGCCGCCAGCGTCATGTTGGAAATAGCCAGTCCCGCATCTGTGTCACAGTTCGGGTTGATGTTCATATTCTGTATCACAGCAATATAGAGAACCGGCCGTTCTCCCTCCTTGGGCTGCCCCTCCGCAGGGGAGAGCGCCGCTGCCCACCGGGTGTGTTCAAAAACCTGCCGTACTTTATTGTCCCCCTCGACAATGATATAGGACAGGGGCTGTTTATTGGCAGCGCTGGAAGCCATCACCGCCGCTTTCATAATGTCATCCACAATGGACTGATCGACCTTTCTCTGTTCGAACCGGCGGTAGGTCCTCCTGCCTTTTAACAGTTCCATTAACTCATCCATATTCTTATCCTCCTGATCGAGCTCTGCTCTTGTTTTTTGGACCTTTTGTCAGTTTTCCACGCCGTCTGCCGGAAACGTCCGTCTCAGGTGAGAAGACTGCCTCCCGAAAGATGTCCGATAAATTCCCTGACGCGCTCATTTTCCGTTCCGAAAAGCTGCTCCGGCGTTCCCTGCTCCTTAATGACGCCCTCCTCCATAAAGACGATGCGGTCGGAGACCTCCCTGGCAAACTGCATTTCATGTGTCACGATGACCATTGTCATGTGCTCCTTCGCCAGTTCCTTGATGACTTTCAGCACCTCCACCGTCAGCTCCGGATCCAGGGCCGATGTGGGCTCGTCAAAAAACAGGAGCCTCGGCTGCTTTGCCAGAGCTCTTGCAATGGAAACTCTCTGCTGCTGCCCCCCGGAAAGCTGATAAGGGTAAGCGTCCCGCTTGTCCGCAAGCCCCAGCTGCGCCAGCAGTCTCTCCGCCCGTTCCACTGCCTCCTGCTTCGGCAGCTTATCCACACAGATCAGGGAATCCGTGATGTTCTTCAGCACACTGTAATGGGGAAAAAGATGAAAGCTCTGGAATACCAGTCCGAAATACCGATGCATTTTCTTCAGCTCCGCCTTGGGAGCATAGACGCATTTTCCGTCCCTGTCCCGGGCGGCATATTCTCCCAGATAGATCAGCTCACCGCTGTCCATCCGCTCCAGCATTGTGGCGCAGCGGAGCAGAGTAGACTTACCGGAACCGGACGGCCCGATGATAGAGACCACTTCTCCCTCCTCCACGGAAAGGGAAATGTCCCTGATGACCTCCAGACCGTTGAACTGCTTTTTTACATGGTTCATTTCCAAAAGCTTCATTCCCATACCTCTTGCACCCATTCCCGTCTCAATGTGTCAATTGTCCGCTCCGGCGCCGGAAGCCTGCCAGCCTGCTCTTTACCGATAATAGGCGTATGCTTTCTCCAGGCGCTCCATCACGGCTGCCACCGCCAGATTAAAGATATAGTAGAACACGCCGGCCGCCATCAGCGGCATGATCGTTGTCTGAGCCGCCGCGATCTGTTTGGCGATCGTAAACATTTCCGCCTGGGCGATGGCAAAGGAAAGAGACGTGTCCTTTACCAGTGTGATGATTTCGTTGGTGACGGCAGGCAGGATCCGCTTGATCACCTGAGGCAGAATGATCTTAAAAAAGGTGCGGCCTCTTCCGTAGCCCAGGACCTTAGCCGCCTCATACTGCCCTATGGGCATGGATTCGATGCCGGAGCGGTAAATTTCCGCAAAATACGCCGCATAATTGACAGCAAATGCAATGATCACGGCGATGAACCGATAATGATTGGTGATCCTGATCTTAAAGACATAGTAGGGGCCGAAGTACACCACCAAAAGCTGCAGCATCAGGGGCGTTCCCCGCATAATGGATATGTATATTTTCGTCACCGTGCGGAGCAGCGCATTTTTTGACATGCGCCCAAACGCAACGATCAGCCCCAGCGGCAGCGAAAAAAGCAGGGTCAGCACGAATATTTCAACTGATACGATCATCCCCTTGCCAAGCTGCAGTAACATCACCTGAATACTCATGTCAGAACCCCGCTTATCCTGTTCTTCTGTTTCAACTGTTCCTTATGTTATTATGTTACTTTCCGAAACAAACGCTGTCCGAAAGGCCCCATTTCTCCGCGATCTCCGCAAAGGTGCCGTCCTCCGCCATCTCTTTCAGAGTAGCCTCCACGGTATCCCGCAGTTCTTCATTTCCCAGCAGGAAGCCCACACCATACTGTTCTGCGGCCAGACGCTGCTCCAGGACCACATATCCGCCGCCTCTGGATTCGATCTGATAATTTGCGACACCGATATCCATAGCCACCGCATCCAGCGCTCCTGCCTCCAGATCCATAAATGCGGTGTTATAGTCCGCGTACTCGGTAAGACTTCCGAAGCTGTCCCGCAGCGCAATATTCTCCGGAGCCTCCTCGTCATTCAGCGCGTTCAGTGCAGAAGAATCCCTCTGTACTCCCACTGCCTTGCCTGCCAGATCTTCAAACGCAGAAATCCCGGAATCCTCCGCCACTACAAATACCTGGCTGTTGTCCACATAGGGAGACGTCCAGGTATACTCGTCCTCCCGCCCGTTCATGGTGAATCCGTTCCAGATACAGTCAATGGAACCGCCGGAAAGCTCCATATCCTTGGAGTCCCAGTCGATAGGGCGCTTCACCAGCTCCCAGCCGTTCCTCTTGCAGACCTCGGCGGCCAGATCCAGATCGAAGCCCACATACTCGCCGTTATCGTCCATATAGCCGTAAGGCGGGAACTCCGCGTCAAAGCCTACCGTAAAAGTCTTTCCCTCTTTTTCCCCGCACGCCGCAAGCATCAGGGCCATGCAGACGGCCAGTATCAGACCTGCTTTCTTTTTCATAATCTCCTCCTCTTTTCTGCACAAAGGGCGGAACTCTTCTAAAAACTGCTGTCCCCGCCGCAAATGCAGTGTACTGTTTGAAAGGTTGCATGTTACTTTTGTATGTTATCACGGTAAAGCGTCCCTGTCAAACGAATTTCCGGCCCATCCTGCCGCCTGTTGTCCGGCTGATATCCGAAAGCGCCGCTATTTCAGCAGGATCTGATTTGGCGCTGTATAATAGCTGAAGATCACACAATCCATCTCCCGCATCAAAGCCTCATTTTCCTGTGTGCTCTTTTCGTTTTCTCCGTTCATCAGCCAATCCGGCGCATCGAAAAAAGCTCCCTCCGGATCTGCGAGACGGTAAAAATCTTCTTTCGGGCCGCCGTATCCGTGATGCGCCATCTGTATATAATCGCATTTCAGGTCTCCGCCATAGGTCTTCGTCAGGGATTCCGTCATATCCGGCCCCACATCAGCGCAGAACAGCATGGTGTCCTCCCTGCCGCTGATCCGAAAGACCATGGAACCGTCATTCATCAGATCGTTCGTCACTTTCTCCAATCCCGGCTCATAGGCGCTCAGCACCTCCATTTTCAGTCCCATAAGGTCGATAGTGTCTCCCCCATGCAGATATTCCAATCCGTCGATCTGCAGCGCATCGAACCTGGGCAGCATGGAAAAATCATCCCAGGGGGCTTTTTGCTCCATCACTTCCGTCCCGGCTCTCTCCACCGTATAGACATGATCGACCCGGATTCCCCCAGGATCCTCCATAATATCCAGAAAAGCCTCTATATGATCCTTATGATAATGGGTCAGGATCCATGCCTCCACATGGTTTCCATATCCGGCAATGATCTCCCGCAGCCTCTGGCTTTCATACCCGTATCCGCCGTCAACGATCGCCAGTCCCGTGTCTGTGGTGATCACATAACACATCTCCTGCTCCTTCGCCGGATCCCCGAACTGTGTGACCAGCCAGCCGTCCGTCCCCGGATCCAGATCAGGAATATAAGGTGCATTGCCGATTCTGCCCTCCGTTACCTGCAGGCTCAATATTTCAGCGACCTGATTGATCTTTCCGTTCAGCTTCCAAAGGGCGCCTATCACACCGCCCACAAAAAAGGCTCCCACAGCACATATGCACAGATACTTTTTTGACTTCTTCATTGTTTTCTCCAATTCCCCAGTATAGGGCTTTTGATTATAAATAATGATTCTTCTGTATAAAAACCGTCCCCGTGATACAGACTATAAAACAAAAACGGAGGTTTTATCTATGGCTACGAACAACGATACCATCTGTCTGTTGAAAGAATGTGACTCCGGCTCTAAAATGGCAGTTACCACCATCGACGAAGTAATGGAAAAGATCAACGATTCCAGCATGAAAGATCTGCTGCGGGAAAGCCGTGAGCATCACGAAGAACTGGGCAATCGGATCCACTCCCAGCTCATCGATCATCACAGTGAAGAAAAAGACCCCAACCCCATGGCAAAAAGCATGTCCTGGATGAAGACCAACATGAAGCTCGGCGTGGACAAAAGCGACGCTGCTATCGCCGATCTGGTCACTGACGGCTGCAATATGGGCGTAAAATCGCTTCACAAATACCTGAATCAGTATACATCTGCAGACGAGTCTTCCAAGAACCTCTGCAGGGATTTGATCTCTATCGAGGAAGAGCTCTGCAAGGATCTGCGGAAATATCTGTAAGCCCGTCAGAAAGCTGCCTCTGCCTGTCCTTTGCAGGCGGAGGCAGCTTTTTCAATTTATTCTCTATGCGGTCTCCTCTTCATACATTCTTTTAAGCAGCGCGATCTCTGCCTGATACCCCTCAAGTTCATTGGGCGTCTCCAGATAAAACGGCAGTTCCCTCAGCTCCGGGCAGGTAACGATCTTTTGAAAGGCCTCTGCTCCGATACAGCCCATCCCGATCTTTTGGTGCCGGTCCTTATGGCTGCCCAGCTGGTTCATGGAATCATTCAGATGCACCGCTTTCAGCCTGTCAAGGCCGAGAACATTGTCAAATTCCTCCAGCACCCCGTCCAGATCTTCCACAATGTCATATCCGCCGTCCCATACATGACAGGTGTCCAGGCATACGCCAAGCCTGCCGGACAGCTCCACCCTGTCAATGACAGCGCGCAGCTCCTCAAATCTGCGCCCCACTTCACTTCCCTTTCCGGCCATGGTCTCAAGCAATACAGTAGTATGCATATCCTCCTGCAGGACACGGTTCAGCGTATCCGCAATCAGCTCGATCCCCTTTTCCGCTCCCTGTCCTACATGACTGCCGGGGTGGAAATTGTACATGGCCCCGGGAATCATCTCAAGGCGCTTTAAATCGTCTTCCATGGTCTCCAGCGCAAATTTCCTGATATTTTCGTCTTTCGCGCAGGCATTCAGGGTGTATGGCGCATGCGCTAAGGGCATTCCGATCCCGGTCTGCTCAAAATACTCCAGCATAGCCTGCACGTCATCTTTTTTCCATTCTTTCGCCGCTCCTCCGCGGGGATTTCTCGTAAAGAACTGGAACGTGGAAGCGCCTATGGATTCCGCTGTCTCCGCCATAGCCAGAAAGCCCCCGGAAGAAGACAGATGACAACCGATCCTTAACATAATCATCTCCATTTTCTGTGAAACAATAAATGATTAAGATCCTTGTTCACACTATATTTTTATATGATCCTCCGCACAGTCAAAATAGGACGGTACTGAGCGTTTCCGACCTTGATGCCGCCTCTCGGATAGGGGTTGCTGTTGCTGGCGTGGACGATCTGTCCGTTGCCTATGTAGATCGCCACGTGCCCATCATAACAGATCAGATCTCCGGGCTGGGCCTCGTCATAGCTGACCCCGGAACCCACGCTTCTCTGCTGAGTGGATGTCCGCGGCAGATCATATCCAAAATTCTGATACACCCTGTAGGTAAAGCCGGAACAGTCCGCTCCGCTGGTAAGACTGCTGCCCCCGGCCACATAAGGGTTTCCCACATACTGACAGGCAAACCGTGCGATCTGTTTGCCCAGCTCGCTTCCCGAAGCGCTGTCGATAACGGAATTATAGTCCGTGGAATAAGTGCCGGAGGCCGCATTGGCTGCCGCCTGCGCGGCCTTCAGATCTTTCAGCTTCTGCTGATCCTGCTGCAGGAGCGTCTTTACCACCGCTGCCTCCTGCCTTGCCTTTTGGATCAGTGCGTCGTAATTAGCGGATTCCGCTTTCAGCTTGCCAAGCATCACATTCAGGTCCGATTTCTGCGCTTCCAGCTCTGCCTCGTCAGCCTGGAGCTGTGTCTCGTCCTGCTGCAGGGAAGCTTTTTCCTCCTCCAGCTGATCCCACAAATCCTGGATCTGGTTCTTTGTCTCGATATAGTCATCCAGCTTCATCTTGCTGTACTCATAGATCCGCTCAATATAGTCCATCCTGTTCAGGACATCCGAAAATCCCTGGCCCTGCAGGAGAGCGCTCATATAGGTAGTCTCCCCCTGCTCATAAAGGAGCCGTGTCCTGGCCGCCATGTCCTGTTTCTGGGCTTCTTCCTGAGCCTTTGCCGCTTCATATTCCTCTGCCGTTACCTGGATCTGGGCCTCTTTCTCCTTGATCTGCTCTTCTTTTTCCGCGATTTCGTCCTGCTTCAGTTCAATGCTGGCCATGGTATTGATGATCTCGGCATTCAGATCCTCCATTTTCTCCAGCAGCAGATCCTGTTCCTCCTCCAAGGCGGAAACCTCCCCCTCTTTCTGCTCCAGCTCCTGCTGATGGGCCCTGATGCTCGATTCCACCTCCGAGACCGTGGACGCCTCCGCGTTCAGCACACGGGCCGCTCCCGCCTTAACGGCCGCAGCGGTAATGACTATGATCCATATAAAATTGACAAATCCAATCCCGTTTTTTCTTCTCATGTTAAAAGCCTATCATATTTTCGACATTTTTTCACGCTGTAAAACCTTAAGAAATTATAAAGCGC
>CANRMK010000063.1 GCA_947631715.1 uncultured Acetatifactor sp. | reverse complement strand
GAGAACCATGATTTCGGGGGCGGCTCCCTGCTTCCCGCCTACAGTGCGGCTTTCTGGAAGATGGAGAGATAAAAATAACTGCCTGACAGATAGTTTGAGAGAAGAAAGGCCGGGAATCGCCACGGTGCGGTTTCCCGGCCTTTTTATCGTGCGCCTGGCGGTGTACGTTCCTAACGGGTGAAAGTCCCGAATCCGCCAGGCAGTGGGAAGGGTACAGCCAAAGGCAAGGGTGTCCATTGCGAGGCGGAAAGCTTTTTACGGATTGAATGGAATGACAGCAGCGCTCTGTAACGGCTCAGGCAGTTTGTCTCATGAAGTTATGATGCAGTTCGGTGTGATCCGGGGAGATTTGAAAAAACGATTTGAAAAACCTAAAAAAATACGCATAGGATATTGACATATAATATTATATGTTGTATAGTATGTTCAACAAGCAATATTATACAAGATATAATATTACATGAAAAGGAGGAACAAAGCTTGAAAGGAAACATTCAATGCCAGACCTGGCAGTCTGGCATCGGAGGGCAGGTCATGATTGGTATGTGCGCTAAAGCACGCTGGGGGTGTAGGAATGACATTTAACACGGGAGCCGCCCTTCTGGATGCCATTGTGCTGGCTGTGGTGTCCCAGGAGCCTGAGGGGACTTATGGGTATAAGATCACGCAGGAAGTCCGCCAGGTCATTGAACTGTCAGAATCCACGCTGTATCCCGTTCTGCGAAGACTGCAAAAGGATGACTGCCTGGAGGTATATGACATGGAATGTGCGGGAAGAAACCGACGGTATTACAAGGTCACCAGCAGGGGCTGGGCGCAGCTGCAGCTTTATGAGAGCGAATGGCGGCTGTACGCCCAAAAGATTACCGGGCTGTTCGAGGGGAAACATAGCCTTGCAGCTACGAACGAGGGAAAGGATAGCACTGAGTGCGGGGAAGCGTAATATGAACAGAAATGAATTTATGAAACAACTGGAGAGCCTGCTGCAGAATATTCCCCAGGCAGAGCGGGAAGAGGCGCTGCAGTACTACAATGACTATTTTGACGATGCTGGGGAAGAGAATGAGAAAGAAGTCATCGAGGCGCTGGGAAATCCTGCCAGGGTGGCGGAGAATATCAAGCGCGATCTGACGGGAAACAGCGAGCATATCCGCCCCAAGGCTTCCGACAGGGCATTGGTGGAATATGGGAAAAATACAGGCGATGGAGCGTGGAATCAGACGGCTGCGGCCGGAACGCAGAAAAAGGCGGGAATGCCCACATGGGCCATCGTGCTGCTGGTGATCTTACTTGTGCTGGCGTCGCCCGCGATCCTGGGATTGGGAGCAGGGGCGCTGGGGACTGTGGTCGGACTGGTCGCAGGGTGGTTCGGGACGATCCTCGGCCTGGGTGCAGCGGCATTTGCCCTGTTCGTCACCATGATCTTTCTGTTGATTCTTGGAGGGGTGTGCCTCTTTGCAGATCCCGTGGTCGGCCTGGGATTTGCGGGCTGCGGCCTGGTGTGCGGCGGCGTGGGCATTCTGCTTCTGATGCTGACGGTGGCGATGGCAGGAATTGCAACGCCTGCCATATGCAAATGGATCATAGGTCTGTTTAAAAAAGGACCTGCCGCAAGAAAGGAGGGCTGATTCTATGAAGAAGTTTATGAAAGGCTGTGCCATAACGGCATTGATCATGATCGTGCTGGGCATAGTGATGGCTGCTGCTGCCGGGACTGTCAGAGGCAGCGAGGTCATTGCACAGGTGGTGGAAAGAGCGACCGGGGGAAAAGTGCATGCCAATCTGGGATTGGGAATGTTTAAGAACGGCAGTTGGGGAATTTTTGTAGATGACGATGACTGGGACAATGATGACTGGGACGATGATGACTGGGATGACGATGATTGGGATTACAGTGGATCCGGCCACCACGGTGAGGATGCCAGCCGCAGCAGTCTGCCCGGAACCGGACAATCCGCCTCCGAAAGCGGTTCGCTGAACAGCAGCCGGGACAGCGGCAGCGCAGCAGGAACCGGGGAATTTACTCCGGAGCAAGTAAGAGAGCTGGATATTGAGGTGGGAGGCTGCTCTTTTGAGATCCTGCCGTCCGAGACGGGACTTTTCTATCTGGAATCCCAGGGTGCGGGAAATGTAAGATTCTACCTGGAGGGCGATGAACTGCATGTGGAATCCTGGAATACAAAAGTGGTGTCTGGCCCGTGGACGGAGTCCATTCAGCTGTATGTTCCTGAGAATTGTGTCTGCCGGGAGATCAATGTGGAACTGGGAGCCGGGGAACTTTCCCTGAGCAATCTGGAAGCGGATGAGGTATCCCTGGAGGTGGGAGCGGGCGCTATTCAGGCTGAGCGCCTGTATGCCCGTGAGACAGATGTTTCCGTGGGCGTGGGCCGGTTGGAGCTCTATGATATGGATACCCAGATCTTGGAAGGGGAAGTAGGCATGGGCGAGCTGGCCGTAAGCGGAAATATTGACAGAAGCGGAAAGCTGGAATGCTCCATGGGAAATCTGAACATAAAGCTGGACGGAGACGAGAAAGACTTTAACTATCGCCTGGAAGCAGAGGCAGGCACGATCGACTTGAACGGCAGCAGATACAGCGGCTTTTCCCGGGAACGGCGGATCGATAACGGCGCCGCAAAGGATCTGGAGATCGAGTGCTCTGTGGGCAATGTCAGTGTACAGTTCACAGAGTAGCAGGTAAAAAATGTCCGACCGTCTGCTTTTTGAAACAATGGGCGGACAAAAAAGCATAAGAAAGTATAGAACGAAAGCATAGAACATAGAAAAACACATAAAGCACAAGAAAGCATAAGAAAGCATAAAAACACAGAAAAGCATAGAAAAGGGAGCGCCGCTCTGTAACTATTTTTCGTTATATTGCGGCACTCCCCTTTTTTATGTCCGGATCATAAAATTTTTCTGACTTAGATATCCTCGATGAACAGCCCGGCTTTCCGCAGAGCGGGGCGCAGAGCCAGATAGAAAACGGTGGCGGCCACTACGGCGACAACGGCGTTGACACTTGTGGTGACGGCAGCGATCTTGGCCAGTGTGGAAGCGATATCCTGGGGCACTCCCAGCAGGAATGTCTTATAAAAGTAGCCCACAATGGGATCCGCTATGATATTGAACACCATGCCGCTGACAGAGGCGGCAATGGTGGCACCTGCCACATACTTGGGAGAATGATCGCGGCTCAGCTTAAAGAACGTGTGAGCGACCAGTCCTACGATCAGGCCGATGCACAGCTTTAACACAAAGGTCTTAGGGGCGCTGGTCACATAGGAAGTGGTCAGATCGCCTATGGTCATGCCTACTGCACCGGCCAGTCCGCCCCAGTAGCCTCCGATCAGCAGGGCAGCCAGCACGCAGAACACATTTCCAAAGTGGAAAGATGTCTTTTCCGGTCCCACAGGGATATCGATCTTGAAAAAGGCAAATCCGATATAGCACAGGGCTGCCAGTAGTCCGGCCAGCGCCAGACGCTTTATATCAGGCCCGTCGGATTTTTTGACGCCTGCCACGGCGTTCACAATGCCCTTACAGGTGAGAAGCACAGCGAAGAACAGCAGGATCAGACTGTAGGAATAGGGGCGTTCCTGGCGAAGCTTCTGATCGGAAAGTTCCGTAAGACGGGCGTTTAAGGCCTCCGGATCCCCAGTCAGGGAGCCAGCCTGCACGGCGTCGATCTGTTCTTTCAGTTCGCTTATCTGATTTCCTGTTTCTACGGAAGCATGATAGCTGGTGTGATAGTTGATGACAGTCAGCACAATTCCGGCGATCAGCAGCACGGCGCCCGCCAGGAGCAGCCCAAAGCTTTTCTTTTTCTCCGGCGTGTCTGATGTGTTGTTTTTTTGCGTATTTGCGTTTTTCATTTTCTTTTTTCCTCCATTCGCTTTCTTGATATCTTTTGTTTCGTGCTTGCTTTGACAGTGATAGTATATGAAAAAAGTGGCATGATAAAAAGTGCCAGAATAAAACTTTTTCACCATGCCAGTTATGACGTTGACTTTTTGGAGCCGGCATGATATTTTATGGACACATATCTGTGGGAAAGGATATAGAGGTCATTGGGGGCAGCGAATGAGGAATTTATACGTGACTGATCTGGACGGTACGCTTTTGAACAAGGACGCTGTGGTAAGCCCGTACACTTGTGAGGTAATCAACCGGCTGGTGGAGAAAGGGCTGTTATTTACTTATGCAACGGCCAGGTCGCTGACCTCGGCTTTGACGGCAACTGCCGGACTGATGGTGCGGACGCCTGTGGCGGCCTACAACGGTGCGTTCATTATAAGGCCGGATACAGAGGAAGTGCTGCATTTTTCGGGCTTTGCACCTCAGACTGCAGACTGGATCAGGGGCGCAGCCGGAGAACTTGGCATTTTTCCACTGGTCTATTCCGTGATAGGGGGAGAGCAGAGGGTGTCCTGGGATGTGACAGGGGAAAATGAGGGCATGCGAAATTATTTGAGCCGCAGGCGGGGAGACAAAAGACTGCGTCCTATGAAAGGGCAGGATGGGCTGTATGACGGCGAGATATTTTACTTTACCTGTATTGGCGGACGAGAGGAACTGATCCCGCTGTATGAGCGGGTAAAAGAGAATGAGCGCTGTGTGTGTCATTTTCAAAAGGAACTGTATCAGCCGGAATACTGGTGTGAGATCATGCCTTATCAGGCAACTAAGGCGCAAGCTGTCCTAAGGCTGAAAAAGATGCTGGGGTGCACACGGGTGGTGGCCTTTGGCGATTCCTATAATGACATTCCTCTATTTCAGATAGCGGACGAATGTTACGCTGTGGTAAACGCTGTAGATGAGCTGAAAGCTGTTGCGACAGGAATCATAGAGTCCAATGAGAGAGACGGAGTGGCCAAATGGCTGCAGAGTCGGGCGGAAGTAACTCAAGAAAAATTATTACGTTCCGGCAGATACAATTTATACAATTTATAAAATATAACATAAAAATGATTTTGTTGTTGCATATATAGAAAATTTGTGATAGTATCTACTCAAAGCATAATATTTCTAGTTTTTGATAAAACAAGTCAAACTGTCTTAATTCAGAAGATCTATGCTTTTAAAACCAAACCATTATATTTAAAAGCAGGAGATTTTCGAAGCGTCGATATCCCATTATCTCCTGTGGAATCAAAGGAGGTAAATATGGGAAAGTTCGTATCACTTAAGTATGACTTCAGTTTCAAGCGCCTGTTCATGAATGAGGAGGTGCTGCGCGGTTTTATCAGCGATGTGCTGGATATGGCTCCGGAGGAGATCCGCACGGTGCGTCTGGCCAATACGTTCCTCTGGAGGAGATATGCGAGGCAGAAGCAGGGGATTCTGGACATTCTGGTAGAGCTGAACGATGACAGCAAGGTAAATATAGAGCTGCAGGTAAGGCTGTTTGCGAACTGGGACCGGAGGAGCCTGTTCTATCTGGCAAAGATGTATACGGAGGACATGCTGGTCGGTCAAAAGTATCAAAAGCTCCGCAGATGCATCTGTATCAATATCCTGGGCTTTCATCTGGATGAGGCGCCGGAATACCACCGTGTATACAGGCTCAGGGACAGAGAGGGGCGGGAATTTTCCGACAGGTTTGAGATACATACCATAGAGCTGAATAAGCCGCTATCCGGGAAGAGCCGCCTGGATGACTGGATCCGGCTGTTTCAGGTGGAGACGAGAGAGGAGCTTGACATGTTAAAGACGGAGAATAAGGGAGTGCTGGCGGCAGCAGAAGAGGTAAGGAAGATGAACTTTGGCAGGAAGCTGAGGGCATTGTATGATGCGTATAAAATAGAACAATGGGATAAGCAGGCCGTGGAGGATTATATTCGGGAGGAAGCACGAAAGGAGGGGCTGGAAGCAGGCCGCCGGGAAGGCCACCGGGAGGGCTTGGAGGAAGGTATAGAACAAGGTCTGGAACAAGGGATGAAGCAGGGTATAGAGCAGGGCCTGGAACAGGGCATGAAGCAGGGTATAGAGCAAGGTATAGAGCAAGGTATAGAGCAAGGTATAGAGCAAGGTATAGAGCAGGGCCGCATTCAGGGAATGAGCCAGGGCGAGGAACGTTTCGGCCGCCTGGCGCTGTGTCTGGCGGCGGATAAGCGTTATGAGGATCTGGAGAGAGCGGCCGGGGACAGAGAATTTCGGGAGAAACTTTATCAGGAGTATTCTATATAGAATTTGCTGGGAGACGAGTTGTTTGAGAAACGATTTTTATTTTTTAGTTGCCAAAGCTGTGCCCCTGTGCTATGATAATTTATCAGTAACGGTTCAAACGGCTCCGGGTTGACGATGCTGCACTGTCGGTGCAACAAGAGTCCGGTGCAATATGAACTGTGCGAGTATGACAGCAGTTATGGTAAATAACGGAAAGGCTGAGACGAAGAGGAGTACGCATTGGCCCTTGAAAGAGAGAACGGCTGCCGCAGGCGCTGAAAGGCTGTTTACAAGGAAGAGATGCGGAAGGTAGCTTTTGAGCCGGAGAACCCAGAGCCGGATGCCGGAAATGGCCGGATGGCTTTCTCGCACCGCGAGTGCAGACATTCATGGCACAGATGTGGCTGTAAGTTCTCACGATTGATCCCCGTTACAGGATAGGACTTTGGCAGAAAACTGACAGAAGTCTGAGGAGACAGCGATTTTCCGTGTGGAATTTCGCTGTGAACAAAGGTGGTACCGCGTTACAGACGCCCTTTGCCGACAAAATCGGCAGAGGGCTATTTATTTTTATTTACCCTATGACGGGCCGCCACAGGACGGCGCCAGGCGCGCCAGATGCGCAAACCAGGTATGCCGCCACAGGACGGCGCCAGGCGCGCCAGATGCGCAAACCGGGTATGCCTCAGTAGGACGATATCAGGCGCGCAAACGGAATACGCCGCCGCAGGAAAGGAGTTAGAGATGAGCAAGGAACTGGCAAAGACTTACGATCCAAAGGGCTTGGAGGATCGCATCTACCAGCGCTGGCTGGACAAAAAATATTTTCACGCAGAGGTGGATCACAGCAAAACCCCCTTTACCATTGTGATTCCGCCCCCAAATATCACGGGCCAGCTGCATATGGGACACGCCCTGGACAATACCATGCAGGATATTTTGATCCGCTTTAAGCGGATGCAGGGCTATAATGCTCTGTGGCAGCCCGGCACGGACCATGCCTCTATCGCAACTGAAGTCCGGATCATCGAGAAGCTGAAAGAGGAAGGCATCGACAAGCATGACCTAGGGCGGGAGAAATTCCTGGAGAGGGCCTGGGACTGGAAACGGGAATACGGCGGACGCATTATTTCCCAGCTGAAAAAAATGGGCTCCTCCTGCGATTGGGACAGAGAGCGTTTCACCATGGACGAGGGCTGCAATAAGGCGGTCACGGAAGTCTTTGTAAAGATGCACGAAAAAGGCTATATCTACAAGGGTTCCAGGATCATCAACTGGTGTCCTGTGTGCAACACTTCCATTTCTGACGCGGAGGTGGAGTACCAGGAACAGGCGGGACATTTGTGGCACATTAAATACCCGGTGATGAACGAGGATGGAACTCCCAGCGATACGGAATTCCTCACCTTTGCCACCACCCGACCGGAGACTATGCTGGGGGATACCGCCGTGGCCATCCATCCGGAGGATGAGCGCTACAGCCATCTGATCGGAAAGAGCGTGCTGCTTCCTATTGTGAACCGGGTGATCCCCGTTGTCACAGACACTTATGTGGACAGAGAGTTCGGGACCGGCGTGGTGAAGATCACTCCCGCCCACGATCCCAACGACTTTGAGGTGGGCAAACGCCACGATCTGCCCGTCATCAACATCATGAACGATGACGCCACCATCAACGAAAACGGCGGCAGATACGCGGGAATGGACCGGTATGAGGCCAGAAAAGCCATTGTGGAGGAGCTGGACCGGCAGGGACTTCTAGTGAAGATCGAGGATTACTCCCACAACGTGGGCACCCATGACCGCTGCAAGACTACCATTGAACCCCTGGTGAAAGAGCAGTGGTTCGTGAAGATGGATGAACTGATCAAGCCTGCTGTGGAGGCGGTGAAGAACGGTGATATCCGCCTGATCCCGGAGCGCATGGAAAAGACATATTTCAACTGGACCGACAATATCCGGGACTGGTGCATCAGCAGGCAGCTCTGGTGGGGCCACAGGATCCCGGCCTACTATTGCGATGACTGCGGCCAGGTGACAGTGGCGCGCAAGATGCCGGAGGCATGTCCTAAGTGCGGCTGCACACATCTGACCCAGGATCCCGACACCCTGGATACTTGGTTCTCCTCTGCCCTTTGGCCCTTTGAAACACTGGGGTGGCCGGAACAGACTGAAGATCTGAATTATTTTTATCCCACGGATGTGCTGGTGACAGGCTATGACATCATCTTCTTCTGGGTGATCCGGATGATCTTCTCCGGCTATGAGCAGATGGGGAAGAGACCTTTTAAGACGGTTTTGTTCCACGGCCTTGTGCGGGACAGCCAGGGGCGCAAGATGTCCAAATCCCTGGGCAACGGCATCGATCCGCTGGAGATCATCGACAAGTACGGCGCTGATGCCCTGCGGCTGACCCTGATCACGGGAAATGCGCCCGGAAACGATATGCGCTTTTATTACGAGAGGGTGGAGAACAGCCGGAATTTTGCGAACAAGGTGTGGAACGCTTCCCGCTTTATCATGATGAACATGGACGGAAAGAAAGTGACAGAGCCCAATGCAGAGGATCTGCAGCCTGTGGACAAGTGGATCCTGTCAAAGCAGAACGACCTGGTGCGGGATGTCACCGACAATATGGAGAACTTTGAACTGGGCATTGCAGTGCAGAAGGTCTATGATTTTATCTGGGACGAATTCTGCGACTGGTATATTGAGATGGTGAAGCCACGCCTGTACAGTACGGACGACGCTGTCAGTCAGAATGCGGCCCTGTGGACCTTAAAGACGGTGCTCATCGATGCGCTGAAGCTGCTGCACCCTTACATGCCTTTCATCACCGAGGAGATCTTCTGCACTCTCCAGAGCGAAGAGGAATCCATTATGATCAGCAGCTGGCCGGTATACCGTGAGGACAAAAGCTTTGCACGGGAAGAGAAAGACATCGAGACCATCAAGGAAGCGGTGCGGGGCATCCGGAATGTGAGGAGCGAAATGAACGTGGCCCCCAGCCGGAAAGCGGCAGTGTATGTGGTCAGCGAAGATGAGGATATCCTGCGCACTTTTGCGGAGGGGAAGCTGTTCTTCGCCTCTCTGGCCTATGCGAACAATGTGACCATGCAGAAGGATAAGACGGGCATCGCCCAGGATGCAGTCTCTGTTGTGATCCCCGGGGCGACTCTGTATATCCCCTTTGCAGATCTGGTGGATATCGCCCAGGAGCTCCAGCGTCTGGAAAAGGAAAAACAGCGTCTGGAGGGAGAGCTGAAACGGGTGAACGGTATGCTCTCCAATGAGAGATTCATCTCCAAGGCTCCTCAGGCAAAGATCGATGAGGAGAGGGAAAAGCTGGCAAAATACACCCAGATGATGGAACAGGTGGAAAAACGTCTTTCGCAGCTTAGGTAAAAACGGCGTAAGATTGAAAATTAAAAGTAACAGTTCAGCCCTCCGTCGTATTCAGCCTGGTACTGTCGATGTTCTCCCGGCAGACCGTTGGAGCACGTCGGCACTTGGCGAGGTACTTTCGAGCCTAGTACCGCTACGTGCGGAGCCGAGCGGAAGCGCGTCTGCCGGGAGAGCATCGGCAGGACCGGGCGTGACTTGCAAGAGAAAGGCTGAACTGTTACA
>CANRMK010000062.1 GCA_947631715.1 uncultured Acetatifactor sp. | reverse complement strand
ATCTGCGGACATTCTCGGGAGTAAAGGGATTTACTGGAAACAGGGCAGAAAGGCTATGGAGGGCAGAAGAATGGATAGGATCGGTAATTACGGACTGTTTCGGAACAACTATTATGACAACGGGAGAACCGCCAGGACGGATGCAAAGCAGGCATCTGATGTGAAAGAGGCGGGAAGTGACTCCCAGAAGAAAGTAGAACTCAGCAGCGATGCCAAAAAGCTTCTCAAGGATCTGCAGAAGACATACGGCGATACGGATTTCATAGTGGCGGATTACGCCAATGAGGACGAGGCGGCCGCTTACCTGTCCAGGGGCACTTCCAAGTACAGCGTGCTCCTCACTCCGGAGGAGCTGGAGAAGATGGCCTCCAATCAGGATGTCAGGGACAAAAATCTCAAGACCCTGGATGATGCGTTTGCAAAGCTGGACGAGATGAAAGACCAGCTGAGCGGGAAAGGCCAGGAGGTATCCCGCCTGGGCGTTGTTCTGGGAGACGATGGAGAGGTGTCGTTCTTTGCGGAGCTGGAGAAGTCCAGCCAGAAGCAGCGGGAGCGCATCGAGGAGAACCGGGAGAACAAGAGGGAAGAGGCAAAGAGAGCAGAAAAAGAGCAGGCGGAGAAAAACAGCCGCCCCGGCCCTGTGAAGCGGACTATCGTAAAGGCGGATTCCGTGGAGGAGCTGGCAAAGAAAGCGGAGCAGGTAGACTGGGACAGCGTTCCGGAGCCTTTTGACCCCGCTGGTCAACATTTTAACTTTACCGTGTAGACCCTGTGGAGACGGCATTCACAGGACATAAAGGGAGCGCCCCGTTTGGTGGGGCGCTCTTTTTCTTTTGCCTTTTTCCTTTCTTCCAATTCCCTCTTTATTTTCCGTTTTTACTTTTCAAGTAAGTATATAGGAAACCAGCTGCGCTTATGAACAAAAAAATTGCGGCAATATAAAACCCGTATTTTGGCACTGTTTGTTTCTGAAAAATAGCAGCGACCAGAAAGCAAGAACTGGCTATAAAGTTGAATATCGAAGCGAATATATAACCAGTTGTTCTTGCTTTCATAGCAAAACGCCCTCCTTCTCAACTACCGATTTGTCAAAGTCTTCTTTGATTGATATTATAATATGGTTCCCGTTTTTTCGGTGGCGGCGCAGTTCTACAAAAGCTGCTCCCACTGCCTGATGATATCCTCGCAGCCGTCCACGTCCATTTCATCGGATGCCTCTTTCAGGCGCAGATAGAAATCGTTCTGGGTATCGTCGAAAGCATAGCTCCCCAGCTTGGAGACCACGGCTTCCATCTCGTCCATGTCCAGGTTTTCGATGGCGGTGCGCATGTGCGTGAAGCA
The DNA here is from genome assembly GCA_947631715.1 of uncultured Acetatifactor sp. GTDB lineage: Bacteria > Bacillota > Clostridia > Lachnospirales > Lachnospiraceae > Acetatifactor. The sequence continues at coordinate 8,488 of CANRMK010000062.1, read as the reverse complement.
CAGTTTCGTTTCCTCGATGGTGGCAGGCTCCTTGGCAGAATCGTCCTCTTCCTCCGCGCAGAAAGGCTTCAGCATTTCCAGATATCCCCTGTACTGCTCCAGCATGGCATCCGTATGACTGCGGATAAAGAATGTGTCCCGTGCGTTCCCGGCTTTTTCCAGCTCCGCGGCCTTGTCCGCCAGAGAGTTGGCGCCGATCTGGCGGGAGGCGCTCTTTAAGGCGTGGACCTCGATGGTGTATGCGGGCCAGTTTCCCGTCTCCTCCAGCACCTTGATCTGGGACGATTTCTTTTCAATCAGATTGTAATAATCCTTCAAGATAGTAAAGAACAGCTTTTCGCTGCCCAGAAGATGGACGGCAGCATTTACATCCAGATCGCCCACCTCCAGGTCGATCTTTTCGTCAGTGCGGGTGACGACAGTGGTGCGGGACATTTTCTGGATCTTCTCCACGGGAAGCCACTGCCTTACCTTGGAGATCAGCCGGCGCAGCTCAATGGGCTTTGCCACAAAGTCATTCATGCCCTCCTGGCAGAACATTTCCTTTGTGCCGTCAACGGCGTTAGCCGTCAGGGCGATGATGGGGACATCGTGGTAATCCGGGTGGAAACGGCGGATCAGATGGGTGGTCTCCACGCCGTCCAGCTCCGGCATCATATGGTCCATAAAGATGATATCGTAATGCTTCTCTTCGATCATTTCCAGGGCCAGCTTGCCGCTTATGGCAGTGTCGATCTGCATCTTTAACGGCTCCAAAAGGCCCTCTGCCACGGTCAGGTTGATGGCGCTGTCATCCACGATCAGGATCTTGGCCTCAGGGGCGATGAAATCGCTGTCGGCCCTGTCGATCTCGCTTGTCTCATAGTGAAGCTCCTGCCCGTTCAAGATGGAGGCGATATTTAAGATGAACAGCGGCTTTTTCAGCACTGTAAGGTTGGACAGATTGTGCTTTACCGCATCGTTGAACTTGATGAGCAGCACAGCGGTCATCTGGGGGTGGCTGCGCACAAATTCCTCTATGGGATCAGAGAACATGGGATTCTCCACGAACAGGTACACCTTTTTCTCGTCCACCGGCAGGTCCTTTACGTCGCTGACTGTGCGCACGGTGCGGTATTCCACGCCCAGCTCCGCGATATCCGCTTTCAGGCGTTCCCGGACATAGTCGTTGGAAATGAGAGCGGCCACAAGGATATTCTCGGTATCCTGGACCTTGACGCTGGGAGTGTCATCCACGATGGTCTGGGGGAGCCGGAAAGAGAAAGTGCTTCCCTTTTCGTATTCGCTCTCCACATGAATGCTGCCGTTCATCAGGTGAAGCAGCTGCTTGGAGATGGCAAGGCCAAGGCCCGTGCCCTCAATGTTGCGGTTGCGCTTGCTGTCCACCTGCTGGAAAGACTGGAACAGTTTGTCCAGATCCTCCGCCTTGATGCCGATCCCGGTGTCCGCCACGGAGACGCGCAGATCAATCTCATTGTCACCGGAGGGCTCGTACCCCACGCTCAGCACAATGCGCCCCTGGCTGGTGAACTTGGTGGCGTTGTTGGCAAGGTTCAAAAGCACCTGTTTGATGCGGATATTGTCGCCGCAGAGCCTGTGGGGCAGATTCGGGGCAATGTCCAGGATCAGCTCCACATCCTTGTCCTCCAGCCTGGTGACCAGCATGCTGGCAACATCGTTGATCATGGACATGGGCTCGTAATCCACAGTGATGATGTCCATCTTTCCCGATTCGATCTTTGAAAAATCCAGGATATCGTTGATGATGGTCAGCAGGGATTTGCCCGCGGATTTGATCTGGCTGATATACCCTCTGGCCGAGGGGGAGAGATCCTCCCGGAGAGCCATTTCCGCCATGCCGATCACTGCGTTCATAGGCGTGCGGATCTCATGGCTCATGTTGGCCAGAAAGTCGGATTTCATGCCGGCGGCGCGCTTTAGCTCCTCGTTGGCATGGTACATCAGATATTTGCTGTAGGCGATATCGGAGAGGACGTTGGCGATGGTGAACAGAGAAGTGGTGGCTTTGTCCAGGGTCTGCTGGGGGATCACCCGCACTTTCTTTGCCGCCGCCTCATACTCGTCTGGATCCACGCCGATCTCAGCCGCCACCTGGCGGAATTTTTCAAGATCCGGCTCCTGGGTGAGCACCTGCCCGCCGATAAAGCAGCCTACCATTTTGCCGTTGGCCATAATGGGAGCCGCAAAATCCAAAAGCCCCGCATGGCAGGGGTAAACCACAGAGCGCCCCTCTTTCAGCGCCAGCTCCGCGCCGAGATGGTCGCACTCCTCACACCGGACGCAGCCCACCTGGGAGGTCCTTGTATAGCGCATGCAGAAATCCGTGAAATTAGACCCCTTTGTCACAGGGATTCCGTCCAGGTCCGTGGTCAGCGCTGCCGCACCGGCCATGTCCGAAAAGGCATCCTGGATCTTCTGCAGGGTATCCACATCGATCAGGTCCGTAAGGCTTAAATCGTATTCCGTGAGGTCTGTTCTCTGTTCCATGGACTATTAACCTCCCATAACCTTTGTGATGGTTTCTATGAGCTTTTCCCTGTCGATGGGCTTCAGGAGATATCCCTGGGGCTTCTGGGCCAGGGCGTTTGCAATCTTGTCGCGCTCGGTGACGCCCGTCAGGAAGATCACAGGGACATCCTTTGTGCTCTCGTTGGCCCGGATCTTAGCCAGCACATCCGGGCCCTTTTCATCGGGCATCTCGTAATCCAAAAGGATCAGATCCGTGTGCTTGCTCTCCAGGAATTTCATGGCGACCTTGCCGTTTAAGGCGGTGGCCACATCGTACTCGTTATGTAAATGCTCTTTCAGAAGCTTTAGCATCCGCACATCATCGTCCACCACCAGGACATGCTTCCGGGTTGTGGTAAACTGGGGAACCTCCTGGGCGGGAACATGGAACTGGAATTGGGAATTCTGGGGACTCTGGGAGGGCTGGGGCGCGGGAGCGGGCGGGCTCATCTCCAGTTCTGTCTCCAGGGGCCGGTGCTCGGTGAGGAACTGCAGCAGTCTTGTCTCGATGGCGGCTGCGGTCAGAGGCTTGACTAACGTCAGGTCCGACACGCCTACGGCCGCCCTCTCAAAATCGGAACAGTCCGTCTGGGAACCGATCAGGGCGAACAGCACCTGGAACCTGTCCAGCTGATATTTCAGGGATATCATTTTATTGAGATCGTCCCGGGATTCGTTGTATATGCAGTAGAGAAACATATGGGGCTGAAAATATTTTATGTGCCTGAGGATATCGTCCGTCCTCAGGGAGGTGGTCATGATCTCGAAGCTGTCTTCCATTCGCGTAAAGAAGTCATCGATGATGGAAGTGGCTTTGCCTGTGATCAGTATCTTATATTTCATTGGAAGACTCCTTTCAATCGGCATACTGTCTGATCCGCCGTGTTTTCATAACAGGATCGTCAAAGTTTTGATCCGTACTTATTATATCGGATATACCGTGAAGCGTCAATCTTTTTGAGGACGGAGGGGCTGAACTGTTACCTGAATACGATGGAGGGGCCGTGTCATAATGCACAAAGAACAGAGGAGAGATTCTTTGCAATTTTCACAAAAATCAAAAATCCTGCAAAAGAAGACTGACATTTCAGGTTTGTTTCTGTTAAAATAGGGGTACACTGTTCGTAGACATTTTAATAGGTAGAAAGGGATTTTTTTGGAAAGGAGGGTCGAACGTGTTTGAGATTGGTGAATTTGTGGCATGCGGAAACAAAGGGGTCTGTGTTGTGGAGAATATTACAACGCTTACTATCCCGGGAGTGGACAGGGAGAGGCAGTATTATATCCTGAAGCCGAAATACCAGTCGGGGAGCACGGTGTATGTGCCGGTGGATCACGCGGCGGAGTCCATGCGCAGGGTCTTGAGCAGGGAGGAGGCCCGGGAGCTCATCGGGGTCATTCCCGATCTGCCCCTTTTGGAGATCGAGAATGATAAGCTGACGGAGCAGACTTATAAGGAGAGCATGAAGACCAACTGCTGCAGGGAGTGGGTGCGGATCATCAAGACCATCTATCAGAGAAAACAGAAAAGGCTCCAGGCTGGCCGGAAAGTGACTGCGGTGGACGCCAGATATTTCCAGATAGCGGAGGAGAGCCTGTGCGGGGAGCTTGCAGTGGCGCTTGATATAGAGCGGGAAGAGGTGGGAGACTATATCCGGGAGGAGATCTCGCGCAAAAAAAGTGCTTTACAACAGACATGAAAAGTATTATCATAGGGAATCATAAATCCCGAGCAGTATTTTGGATTTCAGGATCACACATGGAAAAGCGTTGAAGAGAAGAGTAAAGCGCCTGCGGCCCCCAGAGAGGACCGCCCCGGCCTGTACTTTGGGCGGGAGCTGAAAGCGGTCTGGCAGGGAGGCGTTTGAAGACCATCTCGGAGCGGCTTTAATACAGCCCGGAGGCTCCCGTTACGAGCGAACGAAGGTGGCAGACAGGCCCGGACCATATGCCGGGGCTTTTTGCAACAAGGGTGGAACCGCGTGTCATACGTCCCTTGCAATAGAAATATTGCAAGGGATTTTTTGTGTCATAAGAAATTCAATCAGGGAAAGGAAGAGGATCATGAAGATTACATTGAAGGACGGCTCTGTGAAAGAGTATGGGGAGAAAAAGAGCGTGTACGACATTGCCCTGGATATCAGCGAGGGATTGGCCCGGGCGGCCTGCTGTGCCAGAGTGGACGGAAAGGTAAAGGACCTGCGGACAGTCATTGACAGCGACTGCAGCCTGGAGATCTGCACCGCGGAGGACAAGGACGGGCTGGCCACCATACGCCACACGGCATCCCATGTGCTGGCGGAGGCTGTGAAAAATTTATTTCCCGATGCAAAGCTCACCATCGGCCCCAGCATCGACACAGGGTTTTATTATGACTTTGACCATGCGCCCTTTTCCAGGGAGGATCTGGACGCGCTGGAAGCGGAGATGAAAAAGATCATCAAGGCAGGAGTGAAGCTGGAGAAATTTACACTTCCCAGGCAGGAAGCCATAAAGTTCATGGAGGAGCGCGAAGAGCCCTACAAGGTGGAGCTGATCCGGGATCTGCCGGAGGATGCGGAGATCTCATTTTACAGACAGGGAGATTTCGTGGATCTGTGCGCCGGCCCTCACCTGATGAGCACGAAAGGCGTCAAGGCGTTTAAGCTGACCTCCTCCTCCATGGCCTACTGGAGAGGGAAGTCGGAGAATGCCATGCTCCAGAGGATCTATGGCACCGCATTCAACAAAAAAGAAGAGCTGGAGGAGTACCTTGCCTACTGGGAGAATGTGAAGAATCGGGATCACAACAAGCTGGGCCGGGAGATGGAACTGTTCACCACTGTGGACGTGATCGGCCAGGGGCTGCCCCTTTTGATGCCTAAGGGGGCAAAGATCATTCAGACCATGCAGCGCTGGATCGAGGACGAGGAGGAAAAGAGAGGGTACTTAAGGACAAAGACGCCGCTCATGGCAAAGAGCGACCTGTACAAGATCTCCGGCCACTGGGATCACTATCTGGACGGCATGTTCGTGCTGGGAGACGAGAAGAAGGACAAGGAAGTGCTGGCGCTGCGCCCCATGACCTGCCCGTTCCAGTATTATGTCTATAAGGCGACACAGCACTCTTACCGGGACCTGCCCCTGCGCTACGGCGAGACCTCTACGCTTTTCAGGAACGAGGATTCCGGAGAGATGCACGGCCTCACTCGTGTGCGCCAGTTCACCATTTCCGAGGGACACCTGATCGTGCGGCCTGACCAGATGGTGCAGGAATTCAAGGACTGCCTGGCTTTGGCAAAATATTGCCTGACGGTGCTGGGGGTCGAGGAGGACGTGACATATCACCTCTCCAAATGGGATCCCGACAACCGGGAAAAGTATATCGGGGAGCCTGAGGTGTGGGAAGAGACGCAGCAGCATATCCGCAGCATCCTGACGGAGCTTGACATCGACTTTGTGGAGGACGTGGGAGAAGCGGCCTTTTACGGACCAAAGGTGGATATCAACGCCCGCAACGTCTACGGCAAGGAGGACACCATGATCACCATTCAGTGGGACGCTTTGCTGGCGGAGCAGTTCGATATGTACTATATCGATCAGAACGGGGATAAGGTGCGGCCGTATATTATCCACAGGACCTCCATGGGCTGCTATGAGAGGACGCTGGCATGGCTCATTGAAAAATATGAGGGCAAGTTCCCCACCTGGCTGTGCCCGGAGCAGGTGCGTGTGCTGCCTATCTCCGATAAATATGCGGATTACGCCGCAAAGGTGGAGGCCCAGCTGAAGGAGAACGGGATTCTGGCTTCCACGGACAACCGCTCCGAGAAGATCGGCTTTAAGATCAGGGAGGCAAGGCTTGACAAGCTGCCCTATATGCTCGTGGTGGGGCAAAAGGAGGAAGAGGAGAATCTGGTATCCGTGAGAAGCCGTTTTGCGGGGGACGAGGGCCAGAAGACCCTGGGTGAGTTTATCGACCAGATCTGTAAGGAGATCCGCACCAAGGAGATCCGGAAAGAAGAGCCTGTGACAACGGCAGGCTAAATGGGCGTCACCTGAAATAGGATATTTGCAGAGGACTTTTACAGGCCCGGACAAAAAACGTTATTTTCCAGGAATAGTGCAGCAGGATTGAGGAATACTGGAAATGACGGAAGAATGTCCGGGCCTGTTTCGTCTTTCAAAACGCGGGGCAGGCGGAAGATCAAGTGCCGTGGAGACGGCGGAAAGAGAGGCAGAAATGGCAGATTTAAAATGTGCGGTGGAGAACTGCGCCTACAACGACCAAAAGCTGTGCTGCAAGGGAGACATCATGGTGGGAGGCATACATGCCTGCGACTGCGGTGAGACCTGCTGTGAGAGCTTTTTCCCGGAAAGAGAGGGCATGGATTCCTTTAAGAGCTCCGTGACCCATCCAAGCCCCACGATCAGTATCGACTGCGAGGCTGTGAAGTGCATCTACAACACAAATTACAAGTGCCGTGCGGACCATGTGGACATTAAGGGGAACGGCGCCTGCGACTGCGGACAGACCGCCTGCGGGACGTTTCAGGAGAAGAAGATCTGACCTGTCACCAGTTTTGCAAAAAAGGCCCGAATCAGGGGTTGACATGGCGCTGAAGCTGTGATACTCTATAGGAGCGTGTGAAGAACACATGCCAGCAAGCAGAGTATCCACTCTCACCTTACGGCGATCGGGCCAGTAAGCGTTCATGATCCGGAAAGCCAATCATTTTCCATGTGCGCCATGGGGCAGCGGACGGTTATTTCAGAACGGTCTGCAATGTGAGGATTACAGGTGGATAGCTGCGGCTGTCCACTTTTCTTATGTATGGAGGTATAAGGCCATTAGCGACTTAATGATTAACGAGCAGATCAGAGACAGGGAGATCCGCCTGATCGGAGAAAACGGCGAACAGCTGGGGATCATGTCCGCCAGGGACGCCATGAAGATCGCAGAGGAGGCAGGGCTGGATCTTGTGAAGATCGCGCCTGCGGCAAAGCCCCCCGTCTGCAAGATCGTGGATTACGGAAAGTACAGATACGAACAGATCAGGAAAGAAAAGGAAGCGCGCCGGAAGCAGAAGACCGTGGAGATCAAGGAGATCAGGCTTTCCCCGAATATCGACACCAACGATCTCAACACAAAGGTGAATGCCGCACGGAAGTTCTTGACAAAGGGAGACAAGGTCAAGGTCACACTGCGGTTCCGGGGCCGTGAGATGGCACATATGAACAACAGCAAACATATTCTGGACGATTTCGCCCAGAGCCTGTCCGATATCTCCGTGATCGAAAAGGCCCCCAAGGTGGAGGGCAGAAGCATGACCATGTTTTTAACTGAGAAGCGGTAAACGCGGACGTTAAAATAGACAATTAAAGTTTAGGAGGAAACAGTTATGCCCAAGATGAAGACAAGCAGATCAGCTGCAAAGCGTTTTAAAGTAACCGGAACCGGTAAGCTTAAGAGGAATAAGGCTTACAAGCGCCATATCCTCACCAAGAAGAGCGCAAAGAGAAAGCGTAATCTGCGGAAGCCGGCTATTACCGATGCGACGAACGTAAAGAATATGAAGAAGATTCTGCCCTATTTATAATCAGGTGAGGAGGAAAACGACATGGCAAGAATAAAAGGCGGTCTGAACGCCAAGAAGAAGCATAATAGAGTACTGAAGCTGGCTAAGGGCTACAGGGGAGCAAGGAGCAAGCAGTACAGAGTTGCAAAGCAGTCTGTGATGAGAGCGCTTGCGACCTCCTATTCCGGAAGAAAGGAGAGAAAGCGCCAGTTCAGACAGCTCTGGATCGCCCGCATCAATGCGGCTGCAAGGCTGAACGGGCTCTCTTACAGCAAGTTCATGCACGGCTTAAAGCTGGCCGGCGTTGATATGAACAGAAAGATGCTGGCGGAGCTGGCTGTCAACGATGCAGAAGGATTTAAGACCCTGGCGGAGCTGGCTAAGAGCAAGGTCGCATAAAA
>CANRMK010000061.1 GCA_947631715.1 uncultured Acetatifactor sp. | reverse complement strand
GTTTCAACTTTTTAAATTCTAACTTCTTTTCCGTATTCTGTCAATACCCAAAAACAGCGTCCTGGAATTTTTAAAAATTTAAAATTTTTTTGTTGACATTCCGATTTTTTTGTTTTAATATCGTCCGTAAAGAGACAAAGGCGTTTCACTGTGAATGCAGTGGGACGCCTTTTTTGTTCCAGGCGTCAGAGCGTCTGCCGGCTGGAAAATGCAGGGAGGATTGCCGCCATGATCAAAATGGAAAACGTATGCAAGAACTTCGGCGATTTACAGGTACTAAAAAATGTGAATCTGGAGGTAAAGGAGGGAGAGAAGCTGGTGATCATCGGCCCCTCCGGATCCGGGAAATCCACTACCGTCCGATGCATGAACTTCTTGGAGGAGCCCACAAGCGGCCATGTGTACATAGACGGGCAGGAGCTGACTGCAAAAAACAAGACCAAAATAGTCCGGGATTCCATTTCCATGGTGTTCCAGCAGTTCAATCTCTACCCCCATATGACAGTGCTGAAGAACCTGACCATCGCCCCCATGAAGCTCCATCACAAGAGCAAAAAGGAGGCGGAGGAGCTTGCTTTCCACTATCTTGACGTGGTAGGCCTCAGAGACAAGGCACATGTCTATCCCACCACGCTTTCCGGCGGCCAGCAGCAGCGCATCGCCATCGCCAGAGCGCTCTGCTCCCAGACAAAGATCATTCTCTTTGACGAGCCCACCTCGGCTCTGGATCCCGAGACCATTCAGGAGGTGCTGGACGTGATGATCAGATTGGCAAAGGAAAACATCACCATGGTAGTGGTCACCCACGAAATGGGATTCGCAAGGCAGGTAGCCGACAGAGTGGTCTTTATGGCGGACGGCATGATCTTAGAGGAGGGGACCCCGGAACACTTTTTCACCGATCCTAAAAATGACCGTGTCAAGCAGTTTCTGGGCAAGATCATCCGGTCCTGAGGTATTTTTTCCAAACCGTTATCAGCGCCCGGGCGTTCCGCCTGCGGCTTTGATAAAAACAACCGCCGCTTTCCCATGTGATCCTTAGGAAAGGGCAAAAAAGGAGGAATGAGGATTATGAAAAAATTAACCAAAGTCTTTGCCGCCGTAATGGCGGCGTCCGCCCTGCTGCTTACGGGCTGCGGCGATTCCGCCCAGGATGCAGGCGCATCGGCATCGGCAGGATCGGAAACGGCTTCCGCCGATAACAGCTCTTCGGAGGAGCAGTACGGGCCGGACGTGGCCGCCATCATCGACAGGGGCGTCCTGCGGGTAGGCGTAAAGAATGCCGTAGTGGGATTCGGATTCCAGGACACTCTCACCGGGGAGTACTCCGGTATGGAAATCTCCATTGCCGAAAAGATCGCAGAGTCTTTGGGCGTGGACATTGAATTTACCACCGTTACCGCCGCCACCAGGACCGAGCTTCTGGATTCCGGCGACATCGACTGCGTACTTGCCACCTTTACCATCACAGATGAGAGAAAGGAAAGCTGGGACTTCTCGACCCCTTACTACACGGACTATGTATCGGTGCTGGTGGAGGATTCCAGCGGCATCACCGACCTGTCCGGCCTGAAGGACAAAACGGTAGGCGTCTCTTCCGGTTCCACCTCCGCCAGGTCCTTAGTCAGCGCCATGATCGATGCGGGCCTGATCTCCGGAGACGGCTTTGATCCCGAGACGTTCGATCCCGCGCTCTGGACCACAGGCGTATCTTTCCGGCAGTATGACGACTATCCCGCTATCTCCACCGCTCTCAGCGCAGGCGAGGTAGACGCTTTCTGTGTGGATAAATCTATCCTGGCCGTCTACAACACCGAGGGGCGCTCCTACATTCAGGATCAGTTCTCCCCCCAGGAGTACGGCGTTGCCACCACAAAGGGCTCCGATTTCTCCGCCTATGTGGAAAATCTGATCGACCAGTGGCTTGAAGACGGCACGATCCAGGGCTTCATCGAGGAAAACAATCTGCAGTAGGCATCTGCCTGCGAAATGACCGGCGCAAAAGGATCCTGTCAGACAGGATCCTTTTCCCGGCAGACGGGAGGGAAGCAAAATGTCCGGAATTTTTTCGGCAAGAGCATGGGGAAAGGTCTGGGATTACAGAGGGACATTCCTGTTAGGTCTGTTCAACACGGCCAGGACTGCCATTTTTGCCATACTGCTGGCGCTGATCCTGGGAATCATTTTCGGCCTTATGGCCACCAGCGGCAAAAAGGCGTTAAAGATCATCAGCCGTGTCTATGTGGAGGTGATCCAGAATACCCCCATTCTCCTGCAGACCTGCTTTTTGTATTACGCGCTGGCTTTCTCCGGGCACAGCATCGGGATCATTCTCACCGGTATCCTGGCGCTGGGGGTATATGCGGGAGCCTATATGGCGGAGGTAGTCAGAGCTGGAATTGAAGCCGTTCCGAAAGGGCAGTTCGAGGCTGCCCAGTCCCAGGGCTTCACTTATCTGGAAAGAATGTATTACATTATCCTGCCCCAGAGCATCAAGATGATCCTGCCGCCCATGGTAAATCAGATCGTGAACCTGATCAAGAACACCTCCTGCCTTTACATCATCGGAGGCGCCGACCTGATCTCTTTGACCTACAGCTTTGTGACAGGGGAAAATACGGGAAGCGCTTATGCTCCCGCCTATCTGATCAGCGGGCTCTTGTTCTTTGTCATCTGCTATCCTCTGTCCAGGACGGCAAGCGCCTGGGAACTTGCGCTGAAGCAGAGGGAACAGAGAATCGAAATGATCCCCGGACAGAGGGAGGAAAGCGAGGTGGCGGCAGATGCATGATCTGGAAGCAAGCCTTTCCATGCTGAAAAACGAAATGATCCTGCTCTATATCGGCAGAGGGATCCTGTTCACACTGATCATATCGGTGATCGCGGTCTTCTGCAGCATTGTCATAGGCTCCGTGCTGGCGTTAGTCAGGAACTACTGTACCAAAGGGCTGGCCGCCAGGTTCTTTCATGCGCTGGCTGTGATCTATATCGAGGTGTTCCGGAACACGCCCCTGCTTTTGTGGATCTTTATCTGTCTGGTGTTCCTGCCCTGCCCGGCCGCTTTCTCCCGGAAGATGTTCGGGCTTACCAGTGTGGAGACAAAGCTTCTGTTCAAGGCCGCCGTTGCCCTGATCCTCTTTACCTCCTCCGTGATCGCAGAGATCGTCAGAGGCGGTCTCAACGGGATCCCCAAAGGGCAGTTCGAGGCAGCGCACTCCCAGGGCTTCCATATTGTGCAGACTTTCCGCTACATCATCCTGCCCCAGGCATACCGCAGTATTCTCCCCACTCTGCTCAGCCAGGTGACTTCCACCATCAAGGACTCGTCCTACCTGGCCAACGTGGCTGTCATCGAACTGATGGCCCGGGTAAAGCAGATCTTGAGCGCGGCGAACCAGTATAACGGCACCGGAAGCATCAACGTATCCGATGTCTTCGTGCTGTTCGGCCTTGCGGCAGCCATCTACTTTATAATCAATTATACGCTTTCCTGTATAGTGCGGAGAATGCAGAAGAACATGAACAGAAAGAAATAACGGATAAGCAGCGCCTGACAACGGCAGAAAAGAGGCATTATGGAACAGAACTTTGTGATCACCATCTCCCGGCAGTTCGGCAGCATGGGGCGCTCCATCGCCCACAGACTATCAGAGATCCTGGAAATCGATTATCTTGACAGAGATATTGTGGAGGCCGCCGCAAAGCGCATGGGGCTTCCCGTATCCGTGATCAGCCAGGAGGAAGAACAGAGCAGGACAAAATTCTTCCCCAGAATGTACCCTCTGGGCATCGGCATCCCCAGCCTCAGGGACGAGATCTTTGAGGTCCAGAAAAATATCATCCTTGACACAGTATCCCGAAAATCCTGCATCATCGTGGGAAGATGCGCCGACAGCATCCTGCGGGATCACACAGAGCGGCTGTGCGTTTACATTTACGCGCCTTATGAGGCAAGGCTGAAGAACTGCACTGACATTCTGATGATGGATCCAAAGACCGCCAAAAGAATGATCCGGGAAGTGGACACTGCCCGGGACAATTATCACAGAACATACTGCCCCGGCTGGACCGGCCCTTTTGATTTCAAGGACATCATGATCGACAGCAGCCGCTTCGGCATCGAGAAAACTGCAGGAATTCTTGCATCTATCGCATCGGAACGCTGGAAGTAAGGGAACGCCCACATTGTCTGGTTATTTATTCCGTATGTAAGATTTAACAGTTCAGCCCCTCCGTCGTATTCAGCCCGATACTGCCGATGCTCTTCCCAAGAGAAAGGCTGAACTGTTACAGAACCAATCTATACCAGTCTATAACGGATTGACATTGACAGCATTCGCGTCTATAATGTCTTTATTACATATTACATGTGTAAGAATTATGGAGGTATCACAATGGCAGCTCTGCCACAGATTTCCGAAGCCGAATTTGAAGTCATGAAAATCGTATGGAAAGATGCGCCGATCAGTACCAACGAAATCACAGAACGCCTGACGAAGACCACAAGCTGGAGCCCCAAGACGATACAGACCCTGATCAAACGTCTGGTCACCAAGGGCGCTCTTTCCTATGAAAAGCAAAGCCGGGTATTCGTTTATACCCCGCTTGTGCAGGAAAACGAATATATCGGACAGGAAAGCGCTTCTTTTCTGGAACGCTTTTACCATGGGGATATTAAGGCCATGCTTTCTGCATACATAGAAAACGACCGGCTTTCCCAGGCGGACATCGAAGCTCTCCGCAAGCTTCTCACCAATGGCAGGGATAAAGGGAAGGAACATGGCTGAATTTATGATACGTTTTTTGATAGACAACATTCTTATCAGCTGCATCATCGGAATGCTCCTAATTATCAAGCGGCTGCTCAAAAACCATCTGACCAGCCGGGTGCAGTATCATTTGTGGTTTCTTCTGCTGGGACTGCTGGCAGTTCCCTTGATCCCTTTTCAGAGGATCGGATTCCCTCAGCTTTTTGCATGGATCAGCAGACTCAGGAATGGCTCAGCATCAGGCACTGGAAATGCTGCTGAGGGATTTGTAGATCTGAATCTATCCGGCACAGCAACTCCCATGAACGATCTTACCCTTTCAGTCAGCAGACTTGCACCCTCCATCATGGGACCGATCTTATTTGGAGCATGGCTTACCGGCATTCTTGCCATGATCCTGTTGGCGGTCAGATCACAGCAGCGCCTGAATACATTGAAGAAATCTGCGCTCCCTCTGCAGAACAGAGAAGTCCGCAGACTGTACAACGACTGTCTGGCTGAATTACATATTAGGGCAGATATTCCCATTTACAGCACAGCATTTCTGAAGTCTCCTGTGATCATTGGCTTATTCAGACCCGGCATATATATGCCGATCCATCTGATCTCCGACTACCGGGCCAAAGATATGCGGTACATGCTCCTGCACGAATTACAGCACTATAAACACAAAGATGCCTTGGCAAACTCTGTGATGAACCTTGCCGGAATACTGTACTGGTTCAATCCTGCTGTCTGGCATGCGCTAAAAGAAATGCGCTGTGATAAGGAAGTTGCCTGTGACACTTCCGTATTGAAGATGCTGGAACCTGACTGCTATGAAGATTATGGCTGCACACTGATCAACTTTGCAGAAAAAATATCCCTCTCTCCTTTTCCTTTTGCAGTGGGACTTAGCGGAAGCAAAAAACAGATAGAGCGGCGCATTGCCAATATCGCAATGTATGAGAAGCCAACCTTATATAAGCGGTTCAGGGGAGCGATTGTCTTTCTGCTCACCGCAGCCCTTTTATCAGGGCTGGCGCCATTTCTTTCCACCTATGCTGCAGAGGAGAGCCGCTTTCAATGGGAAACCTCCTCTGGCAATATCGCTTACACAGACCTTTCTTCCTACTTTGGGGAATACGAGGGAGCCTTTGTATTATATGACTTAAAAAATGATGCCTGGAAGATATCCAACATGGAACAAGCCACCCTGCGGGTCGCGCCAAATTCTACCTACAAGATTTATGACGCCCTGTTCGGGCTGGAAGAGAGCATTATCACACCGGCTTCTTCTTCAATCCAGTGGAATCATGAAATCTATCCGTTCGAAGCATGGAATGCCGACCAGACCCTGCAGTCTGCCATGAGCAACTCCGTGAACTGGTACTTCCAGGCGATAGATAGACAGCTTGGAGCATCTTCCCTGCATTCCTATCTGCAAAAGATCGAATACGGGAATGAAATGATAAGCGGAGACCTTTCCTCCTACTGGCTGGAATCTTCCTTAAAGATCTCTCCCATAGAACAGGTTGAGCTTTTAACAAAATTTTACAAGAATCAATTTGACTTTGATCCTGAAAATATCAATGCAGTAAAGGATTCCATCCGACTTTCCTCTTCTGAAACGGGAACCTTTTATGGAAAAACCGGAACAGGACGGATCAATGGCCAGGATGTAAACGGGTGGTTCATCGGCTTCATAGAAACCGCTGGCGGCACATACTTTTTTGCCACCAACATCCAAAATGATGTTAATGCAACTGGAAGTAATGCAGCCGAGATCACATTAACTATATTATCTGATAGGAACATCTGGAAATAAAATGTTGGAAGAACATTCTCTTATGGTCATTTCATAGTTTCCCGATACACCATATCCACTCGCATTTTCTTCCGACATCTGCATGTTCAAAACTTCCACATTGATCTGGTTGGGAAGAAATGTAATATGAATCGTCCCGCCCCATCCATCGTCAGTAAACTCAAAAACAAGTTCCCCGTTCTGTATCACGCCTCTTATATTTTCCACCGATACAATCTGACCTGTTGTTTCCTGTTCCATAAATAAAGTTCCGCAAAATTCATTGCCGTTGCTGATACGGCAGATCAGTTCATTGCCACTGTTCGGCACAGGCTCTTCATAGGCAGCGGCATATCCGGGAGCTACCGTCCATTTTCCCGTGTAGCTTTCATAATTTGTAAGCGGCTCATTTCCATTTATCAGCTGGATCAGCCGCTTAATATCCATTGCCAGCACATTGCTCTCCCACGGAAGATAGCCGTTGATCTCATCGCTGAGTTCCCTGTTGTATGTAAAAGAGTCTCCGCAATCTTCATAGATCCGTATTTTCATATGCGGTACCGCGCCCTGTGGCCCTGCGCCCGTCATATACTCCGGCCCTATCACGATGTCCTCTTTCCCGTCATCATTTGTATCCATAAATGTAACAAACTTTACATCCCAAAAAAGGCCATAGCCGCTTCTGACCTGTCCCTCCGAAAGATAGGGAAACCGATACAGGATTTCATCCTCTTTTATCAGATAGAAAGTTACATCCCCAGGAATTTCTTTTTTTGAGGGATCAGGTTCGCACGTTACAAATCTTACTTCGCCCCAGTCATTTAGTGTAATATCAAACGACTGCTCCGGTATCATATACTCATTTATCTCTTCTATTGTATCTATATCATCAATTAAATCTATATCGTTCTCATCCATGCCGATATCTTCTTGACTATCTGGTTTGCCTATATCAGTTGATCGTGAATTAGCTTCCTCAATTTTGTCCGCATTTCCTACTTCTGTGACCTTTTCCTCAATGCTATCCGCGCCCCCTGCTTCTGTAATCTTATCCTCTATCGTTTCCTGTTCCTGATTCACTCCCACATTTTCACTGTTGATTTTTTGACAACCTGTTAAGCAAAAAACAAATAAAAATACGGACAAAATATAAATTCTTTTCATGCTTACCTCTCCAAAAGCTGTGTGCTGTTCTACAGCTGTCCACTCATCCTCAGTCATTTCAGGTGTCAAAACGATACTGATATTCCGGTATGTACCTGATTCCGTCATATAAGATCTGGTTGCCAAGATACCGGAAACTTCCATCCTCTTTCACTTGAATCGTAAGTTCATGGGTGATAACAGCATCATCGCACAGAACCATATCGCACACAGCATCTACTGTCAGAGTCATCGTTCCGTCAGCATTCTCTCTTATCTCGGTAACTTCCGGAAGAGAGGTTCCGAAATAAGTCGGCGCATAGTGCAGGCATCCCAGCCGCACCCATTCATAAACCTGCTTTTCCTCGTCAAACACTGCATATTGCTGAATCTGCTCCGCCGTTACAGGAAGATACTCCATGATCAGCCTCTCAAACTCAAACCTGGGTATCCCGTCCGGATAAGCCTCGGAATTGAATTTTTCCTGATATTTCATTTCATACAGATATTCATACAGTCCATTGTAGTCCAAATCTTCCATATTCTCTGGATTCCAGTTAGAGCATAAAAGGTTGTTACCTTGATAACCGAGTCCAAGTACATATTTTTCAGAGTAATCCCGGTTTATTTCGCTCATTGGCTTCACTCTGATCAGGCGGCTTCCATCCACAATTTCCGTTACTTCCGGCGGCTCCGGGACACATAACTCATAACAAAACCAGCCTTTATCCGTATATCGCCATTCTTTTATCCTGGCATAAGAAACATACGTGATCTCTGGCTCATTTTCTTTATTCCATGCCGCAGATGCACTTAACACATACATATCTGTTCCATCAAAGATGAATTTCTTTCGTCCTATACTCCCGCTGGAATGAATTTCATATACTACTGTGGATCCGCTTATGCCCTCCATACATTCCTTGAGAAAAATATCTGCAATTTCAAAATTTTCCATGTTGGAGTATGTCACTTCCGCTATGACCGGACTGCCTATATTCTTTAATATTTCCTGCATTTCAAGCATGGTCGCATCTAAAAGGACTACATTGGAAGCATCGCCTTTGTCTGCCTGCCCATAAATATCACAGATAAGCTCCATCGCTCTCCTGCAGTCACTTTCCGCTTCTTCCCTCTGGCCGGCATCCACCGGGAGATTATAACCTTTTTCAAATTCTTCTGGCAAATTTTTCTCTATGCAATTCTCTCCCGTATCTCCGGCAGAAAACTTGTCTAATTCTTTATTCTGCTCTCCACACGCACACGCCAGGGAACATAATATCAGAACAATCATCAGTAATTTACTTTTTTTCTCTATTACCATAACATCATCCTTATGCATATTGAACGAAAACAAATGTACAAACACACTATTTTATTTGTCCTTGTAAAACATCCTCGACAGCATCAAATGCTTTTTTAGCAAAATTGATTTTACGGTCAAAAATTAAACTTTTATTTTCAGTTATTTTTATTTCTGCAATCATAAAATCATTATCCTCTGTTCTTTCCGTCCCACCTCCAAGAGTTGTCCAAATAATCTCAACATTTTCTGGCGATATATCTCCCTGGGGTTCTACTGTCAACCTGATTGTATCAAAAAAGGCTGATTCCGATTCTGCACATATGACTAATATATCTCCCTGTTTATATATTTCCACAGAATTATACCCTTCCTTTAAGCTGACCAGTAACTCTCCACCATCTAACGCAAACTGCTCCAAATCCTCTTGCCTATCCTCATTATTTCTGGATAAAAAAACCACACAGCCTATCACTATGGTCATCACGAATATCAGAAAAGGGGCTCCCCACTTTCTTATCAACCATTTCACATCTTCCATCACTCAAGATCTCCATATATTTCTTTCCACTTTTCCTCTGTCAACCGGGGAGTGTGCCGGGTCTGTCCGTAATTATCCTCTGAACAAATAATCCGGTTAGATACATACTGTACCCCTCCATCATCTAAGGGACGGATCACTGCTTCATGCGCATAAACTTTCGAAAGAAGCTGATTTGGAAAGACCGCATTGACTGTAAGTGTCATTGTTCCATCATGATTTTCCACATAATTTACCACTTCGTTTGTGTCAAGTACTCGTTGGCACTTTTCCTGTTTTCTTTATGAGTTCTCTTTTTTAGTGCAATCAATACTGCCA
>CANRMK010000060.1 GCA_947631715.1 uncultured Acetatifactor sp. | reverse complement strand
TTCGACTGCACCAGAGCCTGCGTTTCCTCCAAATTTTCCCAGATGGACTCCGAGGAGCTGAGGCAGATGATGAGCGGGAACGACTGTGATTTTGCCGCCCTGGGTCAGGAGAAGACGGCGCTGTTCGTCATCGTCAGCGACACGGACAGGACCATGGACGATCTGGTGAACCTCTTTTTTACCCAGGCCATGCAGGCTCTGTGCCGCTATGCGGACGATGAATGTGAGGACAGCAGGCTTCCCGTCCCCGTCCGGTTCATCATGGACGACTTTGCTACCAACTGCCGCATTGACGAATTTCCCAGAATGATTTCTTCGATCCGCTCCAGGGGGATTTCAGTGATGCTGATGATCCAGTCGGAGGCCCAGCTTGCGCAGGGCTACGGATACGATTGGGCCACGATCGTTTCCAACTGTGACACCTACGTGTACCTGGGCGGAAACGATGTGAGGACTGCCCAGGCGGTCAGCGAGCGCTGGAACAAGCCGCTGGCTAAGGTGCTCTATATGCCGGTGGGCCACTGCCTGGTGTTCCGGCGGGGCCTTGGGCCTGTGTATACCACCCTCAACGATCCCGGCAGCGGGGGACGCCCGGAAGCGGCGGATTCCCGGTTACACTGATCCGCGCCCTTTGGCGCAGAAAAATGTGCGGACTGGGAGGAACCGGCACAGACGAGATAAGAGCCCTGGACATTGCAGGTGAACATGAAAGGAAACCACACACCCGGACATTGCAGGTGAACATAAAAGGGAGCGCCGCTCCACAGTCCGTTTCAGGTCTGCGGGACGGCGCTCATTCACACACAGTGGGGAGCCTTACTTCATCTGCTCTTCCTGCTTTTTGATCATACGACGGACCATCTCACCGCCGATGGAACCTGCCTCACGGGAGGTCAGGTCTCCGTTGTAGCCGTCTTTCAGGTTTACACCCAGCTCGGATGCCACCTCGGTCTTAAAACGATCCATTGCTGCCTTTGCTTCAGGCACTTCCACTCTATTGGTTCTGTTACCGGACATTCTTTTTCACCTCCAATACTTTGAGATTTTCTCTATCTTCAAGATAAGTGCCGCACGCACTTATCCTGAAAGATCCGGCAAGTGTCTGCTGCGACTTATCTTGGTCTTATTATGGCTCGGCAGATTGAAAATATGTTGGAAAGTTTTGGGGCCGAAAATGCATCAAAAAATATTTATCATCATAGTCAAAATCCGAAAGATATGTTATACTGCCTGTGGGATCGGAAAGCTGAAATATACAAAAGGATGGATCGGGGCACGCGCACAAACTCGTTATGCGCAAAAATCGGCGCGGAAATGAGGGATAAGATTGAAAATTAAAATTTTCAATCGCGAGATTTGTGTCCGCGCACTGCTTGACACAAACTCGCTATGCGCAAAGATCGGCGCGGAAATGAGGGATAAAAATGAGCTGGAAACAGAAGCAGAAAGAACAAAAACATAAAAAACGGAAGCTGGCAGCCATGGCGCTCTGCCTGGCTGTGGCCTCGGTCCTGGCTGCAGGGTGCGGGAAAAGGGAAGCTGTGGACGTCAGGGTGGGATCTCTCAAAGGCCCCACTACTCTTGGGATCCTTTTTCTGATGGATAAAGCGGAAAACGGCGGGCTGAAAGACAGCTATTCCTTTCAGATGGCCGCCGGCGCAGATGAGATCCTGGCGCTGATGGCGCAGGGAGACCTTGACATAGCGCTGGTCCCGGCCAATGCGGCGGCAGTGCTGTATCAGAAGACGCAGGGCGGGGTATCGGTGGTGGATATCAATACGCTGGGAGTTCTGTACATTGTGACGGGCAGCGGGGAGATCGGTTCGGTGGCGGACCTTAAGGGAAAGACGATCTATCTGACCGGCATGGGGACAACGCCGGAGGCTTCTCTGCGGTATGTGCTCCGGGAGAACGGCCTGGAGGAGGGCGATTACACGCTGGAATTTAAGTCCGAGGCCACGGAGGTGGCCTCCGTCCTGGCGGCGGATTCCTCGGCGGTGGGACTGCTGCCCCAGCCCTTTGTGACGGCGGCCCTTTTGCAGAATCAGGACCTGAAGATCGCACTGGATCTGAATGAAGAATGGAATAAAGTACAGGGTCCGGACGGCAGCGGCATGGTCACCGGTGTGACCGTTGTGCGCAGGGCCTTTCTGGAGGAACATCCGGAGGCCGTGCAGGCTTTCCTTGAGGAACACAGGGCATCTGTGGAGGAGATCAATCGCGACCCGGATACGGGGGCTGCTCTGGCGGTGGAGGCTGAGATCGTGGCAAAGGAGCCCATTGCAAAGCAGGCCATTCCCCAGTGCAACATAGTCTGCATCACCGGTGAGGAAATGAAAGAGGCGCTGTCCGGGTATCTGCAGGTACTGGCCGATTTTGAACCCTCCATGGTGGGCGGACAGGTCCCGGGAGAGGACTTTTATGCCCAGGGGCAGTGAGCCTGGAGAAAGGCAATTTTGATTGATATGCGTGCTGAAGCACGCTAGTGGTATAAGTATGAAAGAAAACGGCAGGAAGAACGGCATGAGAAAATGGGCCGGAAAAGCGGCGGCGCTTCTGTTCTGGCTGGCAGTCTGGCAGCTCCTGGCCTTGGCAGTGAATAATGTTCTTCTGGTGGCCGGCCCGCGGGAGACGCTTCTGCGGCTGGGGGAGCTGATGGAAGAACGGGAGTTTTATGCTTCCCTGTGCTTCAGCCTGCTCCGCATCGGGGCGGGATTCCTGGCGGGAGCGGGAGCGGGGATCTTACTTGCGGCCTGCAGCCACAAAATGCCGGCGGTCAGACAGCTGCTCGGGCCCTTTATGAATCTGCTGAAAGCGGTGCCGGTGGCGTCTTTTGCGGTGCTTCTGCTGATCTGGTGGGGTTCCTCCTTTCTGGCGGCGGCTGTGTGCTTTCTGGTGGTCCTGCCGAATCTTTACATCAACACGCTGGAGGGGCTGGCGAACACGGACAGGCAGCTGCTTGAGATGGCCCGGGTGTTCCGGCTGCCCTTTCGGACGAGATTTTTCTATATTTACCGTCCTGCCCTGCGCCCGTTCCTGGCCGGAGGATTGAAGCTTGCCCTTGGAATGTGCTGGAAATCCGGGGTGGCGGCTGAGGTCATCGGCACACCGTCCCGCTCTGTCGGCGGCCGGATGTATCTTTCTAAGATTTACCTGGATACGGCAGGGGTGTTTGCATGGACGGCGGTGGTGATCCTGCTGAGTGTCCTGTTTGAGAGAGGCTTCCTTTTTCTGGCGGAGCGCTTTTTTGCATGGCAGCCGGCCTGCAGAAAGCCGGAAACGGCGTCTGGGGAACGCTCTGCTGGGAAGAGACGCAGAGAAAAGGGCTGTACCCGGGAGGAAGCGGCGGAAGAGTACGGCGGGCAGCAGGAAAAGAAAGGTGTGGAGGCGCGGCATATTGATAAGAGCTTTCCTCTTTCAGAGGACGGAGAAAGCCGGTATGTCCTGCGGGATCTCTCCTTTGCCTGCGGCCCCGGAGAGGTGAAATACCTTAACGGCCCGTCCGGCAGCGGGAAGACTACGCTGCTTCGGATCCTGGCGGGGCTGGAGGAGCCGGACGGGGGATATGCGGTCATGCCGGAAACAGTGAGCATGGTGTTTCAGGAGGACAGGCTCTGTATGGACTGCAGCGCACTGAAAAATGTGGAGATGATCACCGGGGACAGTCGCCGAGCGGCAGAGGCGCTTGAGGAGCTGCTTGCGCCGGAGGATCTTGAGAAGCCGTGTTCCTGCTTAAGCGGGGGCATGAAGCGGCGTGTGGCTCTGGTGCGGGCTATGGAGGCGGATTCCGGGGCGGTGCTTTTGGACGAGCCGTACACGGGCATGGACAGAGAGACCAGGGCCAGGGCGGAGAGCTATATCCGGAAGCGCCTCCGGGGCAGGGCGTTAGTGATTGCCACACATATTTGAAAGATATGAGAGCCGAGCGGAACAAACGACGGAACAGTTCAGCCCCTCCGCCGGGAGAACATAGGCAGTACCGGGCGTGACTTGCAAGGAAAAGGCTGAACTATGACAAAATGAAGCAATTGCAGGCAAAAAACATTTGTCTTTTCCCTGTTCCTATGCTATAATCTTAAAATGACTGTGATTCTGTTCCGTTTCGGAAATCCGGAGCGATTGAAGATAGATGGACACAGGTGATTGAAGGAGGAAAAGCATCAATGAGTCTACAGGTGGAAAAGTTAGAGAAAAATATGGCGAAGCTGACCATCGAGGTGTCTGCGGAAGAGCTGGAAAAGGCGCTGAACGGAGCGTTCTTAAAGAACAGGAATAGGATCAATATCCCCGGATTCCGCAAGGGCAAGGCGCCCCGGAAGATGATCGAGCAGATGTACGGCAAAGAGATATTTTATGAGGACGCCGCCAATGCTCTGATCCCGGAGGCCTATGAGAAAGCGCTGGAGGAGTGCACGGAGGACATCGTGTCTTCCCCCAAGGTGGATGTGGTGCAGATCGAGGCGGGCAAGCCTTTCATCTTTACCGCGGAGGTGGCGCTGAAGCCGGAGGTGACTCTTGGCAAATATAAGGGCGTTAAGGTGGACAAGGTGGACGTGGATGTGACGGACGAGGAAGTGACCGCGGAGATCGACAGAGAGCGGGAGAAGAACTCCAGGACCGTGGAGATCACGGACAGGACCGTGAGAGAGGGCGATATCGCGACCATCGATTTTGAGGGCTTTGTGGACGGGGAAGCGTTCGAGGGCGGCAAGGGGGAGGATTATCCTCTGACCATCGGCTCCCATGCCTTTATTCCCGGTTTCGAGGAGGCGCTCATAGGCGCAGAGATCGGAAAAGAGACAGACGTGAACGTAACTTTCCCCGAGGATTACCAGGCCGCAGAGCTGGCAGGCAAGGCGGCAGTGTTCAAATGTACGGTAAAGAAGCTGCAGGAGAAGCAGCTGCCTGAGCTGGACGATGATTTTGTGAGCGAGGTGTCCGACGAGAGCGATACCGTTGCAGAATACAAGGAGGAAATCAGAAAGAAACTCTCCGAGAGAAAGACCGCCAGCGCAAAGAGCCAGAAAGAGGACGCTGCGATCGATGCGGTCATTGCGGATGCAAAGATGGAGATCCCCGATGCCATGGTGGAGACACAGCAGAGGCAGATGGTGCAGGAGTATGCACAGAGGCTGCAGGCTCAGGGCCTTTCCTTAGATCAGTATATGAAGTTTACCGGCACAACGGCTCAGATGATGCTGGATCAGGTGAAGCCTCAAGCTCTGAAGCGGATCCAGTCCAGACTGGTGCTGGAGGCTGTCGCAGCCGCAGAAAAGATCGAGCCCACAGAGGAGGAGATCGAGGAAGAGATCAAGACCATGGGCGAAGCTTACCAGATGGAGCCCGATAAGGTAAAGGAGCTTCTCGGCGAGAACGGAAAGAAGCAGGTGGTGGAGGATCTGGCTGTGAGAAAGGCTGTGGACTTCGTGGTGGAGAACGCCAAGGAGACCAAGCCGTCCGCAAAGAAGACCTCCGCAAAGGCCAAAGGCGGGAATGCATCAGAGGAGACTGCGGAGGAATAAGGGATTTTCCGGAATGCAGGCAATGGAATGCGGTTGTGCCCCGGACGGGGGCGCAGCCGCTATGTTTTAATTTTTTATTAAATCCCGGAATACACATTGAAAATACGCTGTAAGTGGGATATGATGTGTATTGAGATGTTTCAAAATGGCAAAAACAGGAAACGGAGGAATCAAAATGAGCTTAGTGCCTTATGTCATTGAACAGACCAGCAAAGGAGAGCGGTCTTACGATATATACTCCCGCCTGCTGAAAGACAGGATCATCTTTCTGGGCGAGGAGGTAAATGATACTTCTGCCAGCATTGTGGTGGCGCAGCTTCTGTTTTTGGAAGCCGAGGATCCCGAAAAGGATATCCATCTGTATATCAACAGCCCGGGCGGTGCTATCACCGCAGGCATGGCGATCTATGACACCATGAATTATATTAAGTGCGACGTGTCTACTGTGTGTATCGGCATGGCGGCCAGCATGGGCGCTTTCCTGCTCTCCGGAGGCGCAAAGGGCAAGCGGTTCGCGCTTCCCAATGCGGAGATCATGATCCATCAGCCTCTTGGGGGCACCAAGGGCCAGGCCACGGAGATCGAGATCGCTGCCAGACATATCCTGAAGACAAAGGAAAAGCTGAATCATATGCTTGCCGAGAACACTGGAAAGGACTATGAGACGATCTGTGCCGATACGGAGCGCGACAACTGGATGAGCGCAGAGGAGGCCCTTGATTACGGACTGATCGATATGGTCATCACCTCGCACGAGGCGCAGAAAGCAGAAAAATAGATAAATTGACACTGACAGGAGTATAGGAATGGCAACTAAAATGATGGGAAACGATATCAGATGTTCTTTCTGCAACAAAGCCCAGTCCCAGGTCCGCAAGCTGATCGCAGGGCCTGCGGGAGTGTATATCTGTGATGAGTGTATCGATATCTGCGCGGATATCCTGGAGGAAGAACTGGAAGATGACGAACTGGAGGAGACCGGCCGCCCGGATATCAATCTCTTAAAGCCTATCCAGATCAAGAATTTTCTGGATGAGTATGTGGTGGGGCAGGAGGAAGCCAAGAAAGTGCTGGCAGTATCCGTGTACAATCACTACAAGCGGGTGACCGCCCCGAAAGATCTGGACGATGTGGAGCTGCAGAAGAGCAATATCATTATGATAGGGCCTACCGGCTCCGGCAAGACATATCTGGCGCAGACCCTGGCAAAGATCATCAATGTGCCTTTTGCCATCGCTGACGCCACCACCCTGACGGAGGCCGGCTATGTGGGCGAGGATGTGGAGAATATCCTGTTAAAGCTGATCCAGGCTGCAGATTACGATGTGGAGAGGGCCCAGTACGGCATCATCTACATTGACGAGATCGATAAGATCACCAAAAAAGGGGAGAACGTGTCCATTACCAGAGACGTATCCGGCGAGGGCGTCCAGCAGGCGCTCCTTAAGATCGTGGAGGGCACTGTTGCCAGCGTGCCGCCTCAGGGCGGAAGAAAGCACCCCCATCAGGAGCTGATCACCATCGATACCTCCAATATCCTCTTCATCTGCGGCGGCGCTTTTGACGGGCTTGACAAGATCGTGGAGGCAAGACTGGACCGGAAAGCCATCGGCTTTAACACGGAGGTGTCCCAGAAGAGCAATAAGGAGATCAGCGATCTGCTGCAGGAGGTAACGCCGCAGGATCTGGTGAAATTCGGACTGATCCCGGAGTTCGTGGGACGCGTGCCCATCTGCGTATCCTTGAGAGGACTGGACAAGGAGGCTCTGATCCGGATCCTGAAAGAGCCGAAAAATGCATTGATCAAGCAGTATCAGAAGCTGTTCGATATGGATGATGTGGATCTGACCTTTGAGGACGATGCGGTGGAGGCCATTGCCGACAAGGCATTTGAGCGCAAGACCGGCGCCCGGGGACTGCGCTCCATTATGGAGAGCGTCATGATGGACACCATGTATGAGATTCCCTCCGACGATACGATCCAGGCCTGTGTGATCACCAAGGAGGCCGTGGAGGGAAAGGACGCTCCCAGGACTATCCGGCAGGAGAATGAGAGAAAGAAGCTGGACACTGCCATATAGGACGGCGGGTCCGGAAGCAGGAAACTGAAAAGGACACACGACGGTGTTTCGCCAGTGTGAGAGTACGCAGCGCCGTCCCGGGACGGCGCTGTGCCGTTTTATGCTGTTCTGTGCAGGCTGATCTGAACATCCTCACGCCGGGATGTGAGACGCAGAGGTCTTTGCACCGGATCGGATGGCACTGGATATGAGAGCAGACAGGGCCCGGCCGTGTGGGAAAGCGCGAAAAGGATATCAGGATGATCATTAAGAATGTCAGTTTGGAAACAGTATGCGGCATTACCAGTAAGATACCCCAGAGCAGGCACCCGGAGGTGGCTTTTGCGGGAAAGAGCAATGTGGGGAAATCTTCTCTGATCAATGTGCTCATGAACCGCAAGTCCCTGGCCAGGACCAGCTCTCAGCCGGGAAAGACCCAGACGATCAATTATTACAATATCAATGATATGCTCTATTTTGTGGATCTGCCCGGTTATGGCTACGCCAAGGTCAATGTGAACGTGAAAGCACAGTGGGGAAAGATGACAGAGAACTATCTGCACAGCTCCGAACAGCTAAAGCAGGTGTTCCTGCTGGTGGATATCCGCCATGAGCCGTCTGAGAACGACCGCATCATGTACCGGTGGATCTGTGAGAACGGCTACAGGCCCACGATCATAGCGACCAAACTGGACAAGATCAAACGAAGCCAGATCCGCAGGCAGGTGGATCTGATCCGCACCGGGCTTGAGGCGGAGGAGGATACGGTCATTATCCCTTTTTCTGCCCAGACAAAGCAGGGGCGGGAAGAGATCTATGAAATCCTGGATCATATTTTGGAGGAAGCGCAGTGAAAAAATACAGTAAGGCTTTGGTGAACCTGGCGGTGGCTGCCGCAGTGCTGCTGGCGGTGATCTTTCTGCTTCCCAGACTGCTGATGTTTTTCCTGCCCTTTGTGATAGGCTGGATCATTGCGCTGATAGCGTCGCCGCTGGTGCGTTTTTTTGAGGAAAAGATCAAACTGAAGCGCAAGATCGGAAGCGCGTTCGTGATCATCGCCGTGATCGCTCTGGTGGTGGGGATCTTTTATTTTGTCATAGCATGGCTGACGGAACAGATCGGCGGCCTGCTTAAGGCGCTGCCGTCCATGTGGGCAGGGATGGAAGCGGATCTGAACAGTATGGGACAGCGCCTTGAGGTGCTGCTGTTCGCTCATCTTCCCGAGAGGACCCAGCTGAAGCTGAATGATTTTTCGGAGGTCGTGAGCGGATATCTTGAGGACTTCTTTGAAAAGAGCAGCACTCCTACCATACAGGCTGCCGGAAATATAGCCATGCAGCTGCCGTCCGTGTTCATCGGGGTGATCATGGCGCTTTTGTCCGCCTACTTTTTCGTGGCGGAGCATCAGCACATTGCGGAATGGTTCCGGAAACATACGCCCGCTGTGCTTCAGCTCTATTACCATATGATCCGCAAGAGCCTGGCACAGTCGGTGGGCGGATATCTGAAAGCGCAGCTGAAGATAGAGGTATGGATGTATGTCCTCCTGCTGTTTGGCCTGGGGGTGCTTGGGGTGCATTATTATGCCCTGATTGCCCTTGGCATTGCGATCCTGGATTTTATTCCCTTTCTCGGAACGGGAACTGTGCTGATCCCATGGGCAGTGATCAAGATCTTTGCCGGCGATTACAAGACCGCGGTGGGCCTGCTGATCATCTGGTGCGTGGGACAGCTTGCGAGACAGCTGATCCAGCCGAAGATCGTGGGGGATTCCATCGGCGTACCGCCGCTTCCGACCCTGGTGCTTTTGTATGTGGGCTACCGCATAGGAGGCGTTGTGGGAATGATCCTGGCGGTGCCCCTTGGCCTGCTGATCTATTCTATGTATCAGGAGGGAGTCTTTGACAGCACAAAGAACAGCTTTTTAATTCTGGAGGCTGGCATCAACCGGTTCCGGAGGCTGAGCAAGGAGGACATGTTCGAAGTAGACGAGATGAACATGCGCAACGAGGAAACGGCCAGAAAGGTGGAGAGCCAGAGGGTAGCGGAGCAGCTGGAGCGGGAGGAAAAGAAAAAAGCTAAAAAGACACGAAAAAAAAGAAATGAAAAAGAAATGAAAAAGAAATAAATAAGAAATAAGAAATAAGAAATAAGAAATAAAATGAAAATGAAACCTTTTCCCGAAAGATCCGTCTATTCTATGGGAAGCAGTCAGGGAGTGTGCAGCGGCACGCTCCTTTTTTGGAAGAAAAAATAAAAAAAGATTCCAGAATTATGCAACTTTGATACAAAGATATTTTACAATGTGGGCTGTAAAGGGGAAA
>CANRMK010000059.1 GCA_947631715.1 uncultured Acetatifactor sp. | reverse complement strand
GCTGGATCTGCCCCTCTCTTCCGTCACGCAGGCCGCTCCGTTCCACAGCCACAGCGGGCGCAGGGCAATCGTCGCTCTGCTCCTCTCCGCGGTCCTTGCCGCCGGCGCGCTGGCAGCGGGATCCTGCGGACTGGAAAGCCGCCGCTCCATGGATATCCCCTTTTGTCAGGACCGCATTCTGGAGCTGGAGGATTCCCTTGCCCGGCTGGAGGGCAGCGCGGATACGGACCTGGCCGCACTGCAGGCACAGCTTACGGACGCCTGCTCCCAACAGGAGCAGCTCAAGCAGCAGATGGCCGAATACCAAAATCAGCAGCGACAGGAGCAGCTCAGGCGGGCTGTGTCTGATCTGAGCCTGGATTACAGCCTCATCCTGGCAGACGATTTCTTTGCGGACGCATACGATGAGTATATCTCTGATCTGCTGGAGATTTTCAAAAACGATTCCCTGCTGGACAGCTGGCTCTACCCCTATTACACCTACACGCTTGAGCGGGGAGAGAACCGCTATATATCGGAGGCCAAGAATCTGGATATGTGGTTTTACGACATTCCCGGAGGCCGTCACAAATTTTCCGCTGAAGCGGAGGACCTGGAAGCTCTTGAATTCGCCAGGCAGGACTTTACCCTGTACGACCGCCTCTATTATCACGGACGCATTTACATCACGGCTTCCGACTTTATGAACACGGTTCTCTGCATGCCCAATTATGTGGCGGACAGCGCCGTATTTGTAAAAGCGTTCGGCGGGGACCCCGACCCGTCCTCCATGTCTGTCCCCGGCTGGAATGACGCTGTGTTCGATCTTTTCTGGAGCAGCTCGGAAAGCTATTATTCTCTGGACGTCCCCGTATGGGTGGAGTATCATCTTTCCGCAGAGGACTTCTCCCTGGACTGGAACCAGCTGGTGGACGAGCAGGCTTATTACGATGCCTACCAAAAGTTCATGAACACCATAGCTCCCGGCCTGGATACCTATGATATGGTCACCTACTATGCAAGCGATGACGCCTACGGCGGCATGGGCTTTGACATTACCGGCAAGGAGGCCTCCGCCACGGAGATCATCGCCCTGTATCTGGAAAACCACCCCGATGCGCTTGAACAGTTCGACATCGACTTAAATGCGGTTCCCACTGCCTATGACATTCCGATCCAGAACACCCAGGCGGAAATAGAGGAGCTGACCGTCAAGACCGCCGAATTGGAACAGGAATGCAGTGAAATGGCTGGCTTTTTGGAAAACGGGGACTCTATGCGCGCCGAATATGACAGTCTGATGGCGGAGCGGCAGAAGCGTCAGCAGGAGCTGAAAAGGAATTTTCTTGCTTTCAGCGGCATCGCTGTCATTCTGGCCCTGCCGGCCCTGATCTTCTTCCTCTCGTTCCTGCGCAATCTGCGGAGGCCGAAGCATCTCATGGCGCTGACTGTAAACGACGGCAGCACCATTGCTTTCAGCACGGCCTTTTGCTCCAAAAAGGCGCTGGAGGAGCTTAAGGGCCGGCTTTCCACTCCGTGTCAGCAGGCGGAAGCTTCTCCCCGCGGATAAGACATATCCTGTCGATCCGAAGACCGCAGCTTCTGGCATAGATCTGCAGCAGGTGTTCCCCCGCCTGTAATTCCTGCTCCGCCACGGGAACCCAGCGGTAGATCTGCTCCGCCTCATATCTCCACAGACAGCCGCCCCCGTACAGACGCTCCCGGGACAGAATCTCTCCGTCAAACCCGGCTCCGAAATACGACTCCTCCTTTAAGCCAAAGCAGGCGAGAAGCCACAGCACATATCTCCCTCCGACGCATCGGAAGCGGTAGTTCAAGGCAGGGGCCTCCGGGCCCTCTTCCCATGCAGCGCCTCTCTGGCGCACATACATGGCAAGGCCTCTTCTTCCGAACGATTCACTGCCGCAGTGCCTCCACAGATCCCCCGCTTTACCGGAGCAAAAGGCAGCTTCGGAGCCGGCCAGAACAGACGCCGCATCGATGAGCACAGCGCCGTCCTGCTCCCCTGGCAGGCTCATTCCCCTGCGGCAATAATACTCGGGCCGGATCTGTTCTGCATAGTTCTGCGCCTGCAGGATCAGGCTCGTTTTCCCCAGATCGTCTTTCTCCTCCCTGACCCGGGCATATTCCACAGGTCTGGGCGCAAGCGGGATCGCGCCGTAAAATTCCTCCGCAAAGGCCTCCGGGTCAAAGGGCCTGGGAAGCGCCTGCTCCCCCCTGTATCCCGCCAGATTATTCTCTTTCCGCCGGTCCGTATAGATTACAAATCTGCTGAACGCAAAGTAACGGTCTACAGGCCAGAAACAGATTCTGTGGATTCCCGCCTCCAGAAAAGGCAGCCGCAGATACAGCCTGTCCACCTCATTTCGGACATTCTCCCGCCACGTCCCCCTGTGCTCATCGCTTGACGCGGATTCCAGGATCTGAACCGAGCCATCGTCCACGGATATGCCGATCCGGATACGCCCTGTGGTATTCAGCGATGGAAATCTGTGCACCTCCAGAAGAAACTGTCCCGATGAGGAGAATGTCACAGGATAGCACAGAGGCTGCGGCAGCGTTTCTCTTATTTTCTCTTTTCCGGGCGATGCCGGAGCGCAGAGGTATCCGTCAGGGTCTGCGTCCAGACATGCCTCCGCAAGGCTGCCCCTGTCCCTGCCAAGCCAGGGGATCAGCCTGAAAGCCGAAAGCCCGGCACTCCCCGAAGCCGTTATCTCTCCGGACACGGGCGATTCCGTATCCTCCGCCTCCACGGACACAATGCCGTCCTCTTCCACGCTTCCGCAGACGCACACAGGCCCTGCAGTCTCCACGGGGATCCTGTGCTCTCCCGCCTCGGCCCCGTCCGCCGTTTCCCAGCGCACTGCTATAAGACCGCTTCTGACCTTTGCAGTATCCTCCGCGCTCACCAGTATCCGCTCTTGCGCTTCCAGCATGCCGGCGCTTTGAGAAAGCCTCACCCACCCGGGAGCGGAGAGCTCATACTTTACCGCCGTCCTTCCGGTATTTCCCAGCTCCAGCCACTTTGTTCCCGGCTTTGCAAAGGACAGCCTTTCCCCGCCGTTCCAAAGAGCGATCTTCACTCCGGGTTTCCCGGCAGTCCCCAGAGAGGGTGTGCAGACGGGAAGCATAGCGGCCCTGGGGGGCGGAAATCCCTCCGGATCTAAGATCCCATCCCATTTTCCTCCCCCCATGCGCTTGTTGTAATACAAGAGCATCCGTCTGCGGACATCCTCCAGCCGCCGCGCCAGCGCCGCATACCGATCCGCCGCCCACGGCAGGCCCGCCTCCCAGGCGTATGTGCTCCTGTCCCCGTAATACCAGGCCAGATTCGTAAAATATCCCGCATGGATCCGCATGAGGACCAGCTGGAAAAAGGCGTCCCTTTCCTCCAAGGGCAGCTTTCGGTACAGCGCATTTCCCCTGGAGAACAGTTCTTCGTATCTGTGGATACGGCTCACAGCCTCATCCCCATACGCCTGCTGGGAAAAGGCGTCATAATCCATCATTTCCAGCTTCCGCACATTGGTAAGCTGGGAAAAGCCGTTCAAAAGCCGCGCCGTCTCGCCGCCGATCCCACCGGAAAAGTTCTTGTCGATCCACCGGGCCGTGTACGCCTCCGTATCCAGGGTAGAGTCGTTCTCCTTTCCGATCTCCCAGGCAAGCCGCAGGAAAAATTCCGTTTCCTGCTCTAAGGGCTTAAGCGCCCCCACATTCAAGACCCACAGCTTCCGAATGCCCTCCGCATACGCTTTCCGCAGCTCATGGGCCGTGTGGGCTAACGGTATGGAGCAGAGGAACACATAGGACATGCCCGGCGGGGCCCAGTAGGAATTGTGGTAATAGATGCCGTTCCCGCCCTTTCTGTCCCTCTCTCTGTCAGAGGGATAGCGGCGGATATATCCGTAATTGTCGTTGGCCCAGACCAGGGTGATATCCTCCGGGATCTCAAGGCCTCCGTCATAGAGCTTCAGCACCTCCTTGTAGGGGATAAATGTCATCATGGTGTCGTGCCCCAGCGTCTCCCGCAGGATCTGGCGCTGGTCCGCCATGACTTTCTGTAAAAGGTCGGTCTTAGCCGCCTCTAACGCCTCCCCGGACAGGCCGGACAGCTGCCTGGTCTCAAAGCCGGAATCGTGGATCCCGCGCATTCCCAGGGTATAGCAGACCTCGAATTCCCGGTTCTGCTCCACGCTTTCCCGCCAGTACTCTTTCAGGATCTCTCTGTTCTTTCCGGGGACAGAGTAATCGTACTCAGCCCCCTCGTACCCTTTCCGCTTCAGCCACGGCAGCCATTCCCTGTTGTTGGAGCGCATGAGCATGTCGCAGTGGGACGTCCCCACCACGATCCCCATCCGATCCGCCAAAGCTCCGTTCTCCCGCCGCATATTAAAGGAATTCACATGCATGGCAGGCCAGATATAGTTCGCTTTCAGCCTTAAGAGCAGTTCAAATATCTTTTCATAGGTCCTGACACCGATAGTCTCCTCCCCCATATGGGCCCTGGCCCAGCGGTCCAGCTCCTCCTCGTCATTGATAAAGATCCCTCTGTATTCCACCGCAGGGTAGTCGGATCTTTCAAAGCCCTCCGGCAGAGAGAAGCTCTCCTTTTCCTTTACCGGCACATCCGCCCAGAAATACCAGGGCGATACTCCCAGCATTTCGGACAGTTCATAGATACCGTAAACGGTGCCGCGTCTGTCCGATCCGGTGATATACAGCACTCCCGAACGGACGCTGAGCCTGTACGCCTCCGCGTGGCTTCCCGGCCAGGCCCCGGTCTCTATCCTGATCAGGTTCTCCTCCGGATTTCCCTTTCCGCCGTCTCCAAAGACCTTTTCCAGGTCACCCTGCAGATTTTTCGCGGCGATCCGCACCGCCTCCGATTCCCTTTCCCCCAGCTCTATCCTGCAGCCTTTTCCCCTGCTTATCCGAAATTCCATTGTCCTCTCCGTTATGCCTCCGCGCTGCGGCGTTCGATCACGTTCCGCACTTTTGAAGAAAATATAGCATATGTTGAAAATATGCTTTATAGAATCCCCCTTACATCCTTTCGTCCAGGTAAAGCTGCACCCTGTTCTGGATCAGGTCCGCCACCTCTTCCCCAGTCTTCTGGCCCTGAAAAAAGCTTTCCGCCTCTTCATAGATGATATTCCCGATCACCTCGTCCTCAAAGACCGGATTTTTCAGATCCTCAATAAAATCGACCGTCCTGTCGATCTGTTCCTGGGTCATGGGCGGAATCGGGGTAAATTCATCGTTGATAAAACAATATCCCTCCTGCGTGGCAGCCCGCTGCGCCCTCTCTTCAAAAATATCCTTTCTGATCGGAAGCCCGCCTTCCTCCAATATTTCATGCAGCCTGTCCCTCTGGAAATCCTCCGTCAGAAAAGATCTTGCAAATTCCCAGGCTCCGTCCAGACTGCCGCTCTTTTGGGACAGCACAAAGCTCACCTCGCAGGCACGGATACAGGAGCCCTCCCGGCTTTCGGCAGGATATCCCACATAGGCGATATCCTCCCCCATACAGCCATAGATCCAGACAGCCGGATCCCACAGTGCCCGGATCGTGACCGGCAAAAGCAGCGTCCGATCCTCCAGGTACCGGGAATCAAAATTGTTCTCATCCCTGTCCAACTCCTCCACATGCTCCGGGAGCGTCCCGGCAAACTGAAGCATGGATACAAAGTCCTCCGTCCGAAAATCGCATTCCCCCTGGCCGATATCCACATACTCCCTGCCGCACACCCTCATGTAATCCCTCAGATAATCGTATCTGGAGGTTTCGGACAGCATTTCCGTTCCCTGGGGAAGGTCTGACAGCACCGCAGTAAATTCGTCCCGATTCCAGCCTCTCCTGTCCTCCACCTTGGACTGCTTTGCCACAAGTGTGTCCACACAAAAGGCAGGGATCACATAATACAGGGTCCCGTCCACCCGATAAGCGTCCAGCACATTCTCCATAAGCTGTGCGCTATCCAGCTCCGCATCCTCCTCTATCAGCTTTCCCACATCGGCCAGCAGACCTTTCCGAAGATAACTCTGGAGGGGCATCTTCTCATCGACCAGGAGTACATCGGGCATGTTCCCCGACAGGATATCCGTATTTAACTGCGCTATGGCATTTAACTCTTCGTTGTAGGAAATATACTGTTTTATGCTGATCCGGTACCGGCTGCTTTCCCGGTTAAAAGCCAGGATCTGTCTCCTTAACCCTGCGTTCAGCTCCTCTGTCACACCCAGTACCACGATCTGCTTTTGCTGCTCTTCCGGCACTTGGATGCGCTCGAACAGTCCCAGCTTTTGTACACCGCCGTCAGAAAAAACTCCCGCCAGGCGTTTCCCGTCTATCTGATATACCGTCTGGAACCCGTCAATGTCCAGATCTGCGTCTACATAGGAAAACAGCTCCGTAAGCCCGTCCCCGTCCGGCTCCAGCTGATAGACCCCTGCGGAGTCACACAGCAGGATATCGGCCGTGGTTCCCCGAAAAGTCTGATATCGGCCGATAATATCCGGCAGCGCCTGTCTCTCCTGCCCGCCTGTTCTTGGATCGTACCATTCTGCATACGACTCTCCTTCCTGATCCGATGCGATCACAAGGAACCGGCCGTCCGGCAACAAGTAACAGTTCAGGAAGCCGTCAAATACACCTCCGTCCGCCTGTACCCTGTCCGTCAGTTCTCCCCGGGAATCATAATAAAGTATCTCTCGTTCTTCCCCCTTTCCGGCAAGCAGGACAAAGCCATCTTGCCATAAGAACAGAGATCCTCCCGCCGCAGCCTGTTTTTCCCAATGAATATCCTGAAAGGCGTCCCAGAACAACAGACTTACATTTTCCCCTGTATCGGGATAGAACAATGCGGCCACACAGCCATCTTCCGATACCTGCAGATCCTCCACATATCCTTCGCTCTCCGGCAGACAGATCTTTTCCGATACTGCCGTCCCACTCCCGTCCGCCATGCAGGAAAATACCTGATAATAACTTGTGTATTCCGTTTTCTGTGTGGGATCCTCCGGCTCCTGGCCCCATTTCCTTACTTCCAGCAGGACATACACTTTCTCTCCCTGTCCCGCCATGTCATGGACCGCCACATCGCTGCCCGCCGGAATCCCCAGGCTGCTGTCCTCTGCAAGATCCACGATCACGCCGGAATAGGCATACTGCGCACCGGACGCAGACTCCTCCTCCCTTTCCGCCTGCACAGAATTCCTCTCTGCGCCGTCAGGATCTGTATCTGCGCCGCTTTCAGAGACTGCACAGGCGCTTAAGAAGCACAGCGCTGCTGCGAACACCCCACAGATATATTTGCCTTTTGACATGTTCCAGGCCCTCGCTTCCCTAATTTTACATTTGACATTTGGACGCTGTGTTTTCATGGCTTATGCAGCTTCAGCTCTCAGCCCTGCGGGCATATTTGTAGTGAGCGCCTGTCAAAATGCAAACGGGAAAAGAAATTCATCCCCTGCGCGGAGATAGTACGTTTCCGGCGCTTCCGTGACTGTAAAGCTTGCGCCGTCCCAGCCGTTGATTTTTATGATTCCCTTTACAATTCTGTCATCTGCATCCATGGATGTAAAGGACAGTTCCCCATTTCCATTGTCAACAAAGGTTCCTGCAATTTCCCCCAATCTGTAAATAGAGACAACGGCTTCATCGTCTCCCGATTCCCCCTGACGGATACTCAGAGAACTGTAGATATCTCCTGTCCCCTGATTGTCTGCAAACAGGCCATACTTTGACTTTTCAGGCATGGCAAAGGACTCGCCTTTTATCTCCGCCAGCTCATTGGCAATGACATAAGCCCTGTCCTTAGTAATCTCTTCCAGGAAAGCGTTTGCAAGCAGCGGATATATGCTGCCGCTCTCCTCGCTGGATCCGATGCTCTCCGTGACCGCTTCGTCCTTCATGTCTATCCAGTTCCTCTGATCTGCAAGGAACTTCTCTTTTGTCTGCTGATCGGCGGCATTGCTGAATCTGCTCCACAGGTTATTTAATTCCGTGTCCCATATGACGAAAAGCCACTTGGAGGATGTGTTCATTTCGCTCTGGCTCTGGGCTTTCTCAGCCAGCAGATCGTACTTCTGGCTGATCGTCTCTACATTCTCCAGCTCATTTTGCAGGGAAGTTGAAGTTGATACCACGTAATCAATGTCCGCCTTGATATCCTCCGAATAGTCATGTGTAAAATCCACTTCCAGTGCATCATTCCATTCGCTTTCCCTGTTTTCGCCGCTGGTTTCCTGCTCTGCTTTTGTGGACGGGTTCTCCGCTGCCGGGGTTCCCGAAAGGGCTCCCTCTGTCTGTTCTCCCACAGCAGACGTCCCTTTTTCCGCCTCACTGCTTTCCTGCAATGCAGCCTCCTGTGTCTGGGTCACTTTCTGTATCTGCAATGACGGTACGTTGTCTTCGCCAGACGAACAGGCAGTCAGGCAAAACAGAACACAGCCCGCGAGTAAAATGACCGATCTTTTTTTCATGATAACATGTGCCTCCTCTGATAGGTTCTTCAAAAATACTGATTTTTGATTCACAGGTATTATACTCCCACCAGATCGTGCCTTCAACACTGACTTATATTTTCCCGCCGTGTTGGCGCTGCTCCGCTTCTTGACGGATGTTCCTGCATCTTTCCCGTTCAGCCATGAACTCCGGCAGCGCCGTTTTCCCGTTCTCCGTGATCGGCTTCACCCATTTCCCGGAATATAAATGGATCTGCATCAGCACATACCGGATGGGCTCGTCAATATAGCAGCACAGAAAGATCGCCCAGTACGGCAGATGCAGGACAAAACCCGATATCAGCACACACGGCAGCATCAGCACATACATAAAGACGATCTCAAGCACCGTCCCATAGACCGCATCCCCCGCCGCTCGGTAGGTGTCGTTCTGAATCCAGTTGCCCATGCGGATCACAGAAACCACGCCGTAAATCAGCATCATCCGTACTCCCGCGTCATAGGATGCACCCGACAGACTCATATGGGTCAGAATCGGCCGGTGCACAGCAAACAGGATAAGATTTGCCGATAAGATCACGCCGCTGCACAGGTATACGAGCCGCCTGGCGCGTTCATACGCCGTAGTAAGCTCCCCGGCGCCCACACATTTTCCCACCAATACAGAGGAGGCATTGGAAAATCCTGAGAAAAACCCGATGATCAGACCTTCCAGTGTACGGAAAACGGCAACCGCCGCGATCACATGCTCCGGCTGACGTCCCAGAGTGATATTGATCACCATGTTACCGATCCCCACCAGTATTTCATTGCAAAGTATCGGAAAACATTTCCTAAAAAAATTCTTCAGATGCACACGGCTCCATCGGAAATGCCCACGCACATGGAAAAGATACGGATATTCGCTCTTCCATGCCAGCAGATAGATCGTAAACATATTGACCGCCGCTGCACAGGTCGTCGCCAGAGCTGCTCCGCGGATGCCCATGACAGGGGCGCCGAGATGCCCGTAGATAAAGACCCAGTTCAAGAAAAGATTCGTTGCCACAGACACAACGGACGCGATCATGGGAATACGGACCCGCTCCGTGGATCGCAGCAGACAGCTCATCGCCATGGAGAACACCTGCATGATATAGGCAAGCCCAACGATATGTAAGTACTGCACGCCGATCTCCCGTATCGCCGTCTTGTCCGTGTAGACCTTCATCACAAGCTCCGGCGCAAAGACCGCAAGACAGCCGAAAATCGCGGCCACCGTCATCATGCACAGCCATGTCATCCCGTAGGAACGCTCGATCCCGTCATCCTCCCGCGAACCCCAGTACTGGGAGATGAACAGCATTCCGCCGCCGAAAAATCCCCAGTAGCCGGAAAACATCAGGGAAGAAAACTGTGCGCACAGCCCAAGCGCTCCCACGGACAGCTCGCCAAGCGGAGCAACCATCATCGTATCGACCATGCTGGCAGTCGTGGTAAGCAGATTCTGAAATGCCACCGGCACTGCCACCGCCGCCAGTTTTTTTAA
>CANRMK010000058.1 GCA_947631715.1 uncultured Acetatifactor sp. | reverse complement strand
TTGTAAGCGTTGTAGAATTCTTCAAAGGTGGTCATATCCTCCACCCTGCCGGTGTCGGGGCCGATCTTCTCCCCCTTGTCCCAGCCGTTCGAGAACACCATTTCCAGAGGACGGCACATATTATAGAAAGCGGCATCGTGCCACCCTTCCGTCTTGCCTGCCTTCTGCGGCTCCACACAGCCGATGATGTTATAATCCCGGGCGTCCTCTAAGGTAAGCCCGCGGCTGAGCAGAGAGGGAATGATCACCTCGTCATTATAGTAAGCGGGAAGCCCGATCCCGGTCCTAGTCAGCTCTGCCGCCTTGATCAGGAGGTCATGGGGCGACTTGTTCCACACTCGGATAGACAGGGACGGCTGGGGCAGGAACACATGCTTGGAAGCGCTGATGCACATAAAGGACAGATCGTTCGTCACGTCCAGCCCCTCTGTGTCCTGCCCGCCCACGATCAGGTTCTGGAACAGGCTGTAGCCTGCAAAGCCCTCCGCGCTGGCGGCATCCCTGCACTTGTTCAGGTCGTTCAATTTCACCCAGATGCAGTCGAGCAGCTCCTGGGCGAACTCTCTGGTAAGCTTCCCCTCTTCCAGGTCTTTCTTATAATAGGGATACATGTACTGATCGAACCGCCCGGGAGAAATGGAGTGTCCGCTGGACTCGATCTGAAGCAGCTGCTGTACGAACCAGAAGCTCTGGCAGGCTTCATAAAAGGAGGCTGCCCCCTTAGCCGGCACTCTCCGGCAGTTGGAAGCGATTTCGAGAAGCTCCCGCTTTCTGGCCTCATCCGCACACTGTGCGGCCTCCTTTTCCGCCAGGTCCGCGTACCTGGACGCATAGTCGATAGCCGCCTGGCAGCTGATGATCACCGCCTGCAGGAACTGGCTCCTGGTGCAGTAATCCCCGTCACCGACACTGCATTTTTCAAGCTCCGCCCGGGCCTCTGCAATGATTCCCTCATACCCCACTGCCAGGACCCTGTCATACTTTACCGTCACATGCCCCACGCCGTTGTAAAAATAGTTCCCCGGCGTGAACATATTATGGGCGATGGCCTTTCTGGTCTCCTCCGTCATCAGGGAAGTGGCCAGCTCGCTGGTAGTCTTTCCCTCCCAGTAAGCGTCCGCCTCCAGAAGATCTTTCTTTGTCTGTTCCGATATGTAAAAGGGATCCGCCTTGCGGGTGGCAAGCGTATCGAACTCGCTCTCCAGCCATTTATAGGAGAACTCGGGGTAAGTCTGACAGCCTCTGGGAGCGATGGTAGTGCTGCCTACGATCAACTCGTTCTCGCGGATAATGATGGGAATGTGCTTTAAAATATGGGCAAAGGCCAGCGCTCTGCGCATAATGACCGGCTTGTCCTCCGTACTCCGGTAGGATTCCGTGATCAGCTTCGCCCTGGCAGATTCCACCTCGGGCATTTTAGCGAACAAATGGGCCACCAGCTTTGGAATTCTGTCTGTCCTGGGAATTTCTGCTGTGTAATACTTTTCCATGGCGTCTCCTCTCCATTTCTGAATTTCCGTCTCAAAATCAAGCGCCCTGCAGCAGACCGGCAAAGGATCCGTCCTCCCGATCCGGCGCCGCAGTCCGATAACTCTGATATTGATTCTAAGTATATTCTTCCGGAGGGGAAATGTCAATAAATCCTACCTGTTTTTTGTTATTTTTCTGTGGTTTTTTATTTGATGTTGTTGGATTTGTAGATACAATTATGTTTTTTCTTGACTTTTTGAATTTTCAGGCACATACTTGATGATACAGACAGACTCACGGTGACGGAAAAAGAAAGGGCTCCGGTCATGAGAAAGGATATGGGCATTGTCAAAACCGAATGCGCGGAACACGGCAGGGACGGCTCCCGGAGAAGAACGGACCTCCACACCCACACCTGCGCCAGCGGGCATGGCACGGATGACAGGATCGCAGACCTGGCCATGGAAGCCTCACGGCTCGGCATGGAAGTCCTGGGGATCAGCGACCACGGTCCCGCCAGTCCCGGCAGCGCCTCCCTTTCTTATTTCCGCGGCCTCTCACTCTGCGAACGGCGGCGCTTCGGCATCTCCCTGCGCTATGGGGCCGAGGCGAATATTCTGGACCCGGACGGAAATCTGGATATTCCCGACGAGATCCTCAGGACCTTGGATTACTGCATTGTGAGCATGCACCGCCCCATCTACACGCCCGGTTCCGCCGCCGAAAACACAAAAGCTTTCCTCAAAGCCATGCGTCACCCCAATGTGCGGATCATCGGCCATTGTGACGATTCGCGCTTTCCGGTGGATTACCGGGAACTGGTAAGGGCCGCACGTGCGCTGGGCATAGCTCCGGAGCTGAACAACACCTCGCTGCGCCCGGACAGCTACCGGAAGGACTGCCGCCAAAACGCCGCTATGCTCCTGAAAGAGTGCGCGTCGGCAGGCTGCCCGGTGATCCTCTCCAGCGACAGCCACGGACGGGAACACATAGGCGATGTCTCCGAAGCGCTCAGGCTCGTGCGGGAGCTGGGCTTTTCCCGGGATCTTCTGCTGAATTAAGCTTTCTCAGAGGCTTTCTCCGCCTCCAGATCACAGAGCATATCCATGACCTGCAGAAGCTCCTTGATCCTCCTTAAACGGTTCGGCTCCAGATTTTCCAGAAGCAGGGCAAATTCCGCCGTATCCTGCTTTGTCCTGTCTTCTCCGTACATAATGTAATCACAGCTTACGGAAAGGGCCTCCGAAAGCCTGCACAGATTATATGCCGAAAAGCTTCTTTTCCCTCTCTCGATCTCATACAAAAATTTCGGTGTGATCCCCACTTTCTCAGCCAGCACATTTCTGGTGTAATGTTTCATTTCTCTCAGCTGGCGTACTCTGTCACCCGGCTGCATTTCCATGGCGCTTCCTCACTTTCTTCCGTAAATGCCGTACCGCGCTTTGCCCTGCCCTCTCATGATTTCATCAGGGCGGAATACTTTTCCAAAAGCCGTATTGCGCGGTCTGCCGCTTCGGATTCGCACTTTTCCAGAAAACGGCTGACCTCACC
Organism: uncultured Acetatifactor sp.; assembly: GCA_947631715.1. GTDB lineage: Bacteria > Bacillota > Clostridia > Lachnospirales > Lachnospiraceae > Acetatifactor. The sequence goes on along the minus strand of CANRMK010000058.1, from coordinate 7,021 downwards.
GGCCAGATACCTTTTATCTTTCAGCACTATGGCAGGCGAGACCTCAAATTCATCGTACAGCCTGACAAGCAGTTCACTGTCCGGCAGGCAGCGCCCGTTTTCCAGTTCCCGGAGCTTCTTTACATCCACGCCCAGCCTCTCCGCCATTTCCCTCTGGCTGAATCCGGACATTCTTCTCAGACATAAAAACATATTGGCGTCGGAGCGGCTCTCCTCACCGGCAGCAGCAAGGAGCCCTGCGTACAGCAGAAGCCTCCTTTCTCTGCGCACCTCTTTGCGGCCGCCTCCCAGTACCGCCGCCGACGCCAGCAGGCCCAATAAGCCTGTAAGCTGTGAAAATTCAAATTGCATCAGGGAATCCCGGATCTCGGCACTGCACCTGTATCCGGTAAAGATATAGAAGACATCAAGTTCCGATTCACAAAGACATTTTATCTCATAGTAGCTGAAACGGCGCAGTCCGGTCTCTGCCTTGTTATACCCGCTCTGCCCCATGCGGATCCGGCTGCTCATCTCACGCTGCGTATATCCCAGCCGCACGCGCTCTTCCCTCAGCCGTCTCAGCACCTCCTCATAAACTGCGTTCATGGGTAAACTTCCTTCTGAAAATTTCATTTTACCCATTTTAAGTCATTATATTTCCCTATTTTACACCGATTTTAGAATAAATTCTGGAACAATATGTTTATTTTAAGACATATGTAATTATATATGTTATAATTTAAGTTTACTAAATCATTCCAGTGAAAATACAAAGCACACCGAGGCCATCTGCCGCACCGCCCTCCCGCGTCCGCAGACGCAAAAGGGAAGGCCGCACCCCCCGCGCCCGCAAAAAAGGGAGCCGCACACCGCACCCGGTGCGTCAGCTCCCCGTTTTCTCAGTCAGCCCCGGCCCCAAATGTCTGGGCCTCTGCTAACAATACAGGTCGTCCTCCGATTTGTATTCCAGGATCTCCTCGTTAAGCTCAACTCCGAAATCCCTGCCGATGGCTCTCAGATTATCGTCCGTGATCACCTGACGGGGCGGCTTGCCTCCTGTAGCTGCCAGGGCGATGGACGCGATCTGCGCCGCCTTTTCGATGGTGTGCATCAGGCCGAACGCCGTATCAAAATCCGGGCCCGACACAAAAAGACCGTGGAAAGACCAGATAGCCGCATCGTATTTCTCCATCAGCACGCAGGTGGCCTTTGCAATCTCCGGGCCGCCGGGCACCATCCAGGGCACCACGCCCACGCCGCCGGGGAACACCACACAGCACTCTGTAGCGCTCTTCCACAGCATCCTTGTAAATACCTCCGCTTTCAAGGGAAGCACATAAGTCAGGGCAATCACATAAGGGGTATGCGCATGGTAGATCACCCTGTTGGCGCCCTTAGTCACACGCTTTCTCACGGAATGATTCATAAAGTGCGTGGGGAACTCACTGGTAGGGCGTCCGCCGTTCTCCAGGCCCCAGACAATGCGGTAGGAATCTCCCGCCTCATTGATCTCCACGATACAAATGCTGTTCTGAGGCTCCAGTCCCACATTCTGCAGAAATTTCCCGCTGCCGGTGGAAATAAAGTATTCCCCTTTCAGATTGTCAGCCTGTACGCCCAGCTTGACCCACTCTCCGGGCTGTTCCTTAAAGTAAGGGCGGCATTCCGCCACTTCCTCTTCTTTCATGCGATAGGTCAGGTTTCCGCCGTTTCTCTCATGCCAGCCCTGGCGCACACCGTCGTGGCACATGCGGATATAGTCTTCCATTACCTTTACGCCAAATATATTGTTCATACTTCCTCTTTTCTGCCGGCGCGTGGCCACAGCCGCCACAGATTCCCTGCAGCGGCTGGGACATTGTGCACCGGCCAATCGGACGCGCAGCCATCCCCTGTCACGCGCCATCTATTATCGTTGCTTCAAGCTCCCGTCGATTCCATCGATAAACGTTCTCAGCGCTTTAGCTGTACCTCGTCCTCATACTTCTTCACCTCGGCAAAGAAATCCTTGTCGGATACCACGCCGCAGCGTTCACAGTACTCGTTCCAGATATCGCCGAAAGGCAGCGTCTTAACAGCCTCCTGCTCCACCATCAGCTCCGTCATCCTGTTCTCGTCCTGCAGCTTCTTTAAGTTTGCGTTAGGCGTGCACAATGCGGAGAGCAACGCCTTCTGCCAGCTGCGGAAGCCCATAGCCCACGCGGACACGCGGTTAATGCTTGCGTCAAAGTAATCCAGGGCCATATAGACGCGGTCAAGGCCGTCGCACCTTACGATCTCCTTTGCCATCTCTTTCGTCTCATCGTCAAAGAGGACCACATGGTCGCTGTCCCAGCGGATCGGCCTTGTGATGTGCAGGGCGATCTCGGGATAGAAGCACAGCAGCGCAGGGATCTTGTCGGACACCACCTCTGTGGGATGATAATGGCCGTTGTCCATAAGAGGCAGGCATCCGTCGTGGGTTGCAGCAAAGCTTAAGGTAAACTCAGCACTACCTGCGGTAAAGGCCTCCACACCGATGCCGAACACCTTGGATTCCACGCAGGGCTTTACTTTATTCTTATCAAAAGGCTCGGAAAGAATGGCCTCAATGGACTCCTTATATCTCATTCTGGGGCCCATGCGGTCCGCGGGCACGTCCTTATAGCCGTCTCCGGTCCAGATGTTCATCACGCAGGGAACGCCGGTCTCCTCCGCAAAATACTGGGAGATGCGGATACATGCCCTGCCGTGGTCGATCCAGAATTTTCTGGTGGCCTCGTCGGGACTGCTTAAGGTAAGGCCGTCTTTTACTTTGTCGTGAGAGAAGAAAGTGGGGTTAAAGTCGATTCCCATATTTCTCTCCTTTGCGAACTCCACCCATTTCTTAAAATGCTTCGGCTCGATCTTGTCGCGGTCCACGAACTCCCCGGGCTCAAAAATCGCATAGCTCGCATGGAGGTTCAGCTTCTTCTTTCCGGGCATCAGGCTCAGCGCCTTGTCCATGTCAGCCATGAGCTGTTCCGGCGTCTTCGCCTTTCCGGGATAATTTCCGGTGGTCTGGATCCCGCCGGTCAGAGGGCCGTCGTGGTCGAAACCGGTCACATCGTCTCCCTGCCAGCAGTGCAGCGCCACAGGCGCCTCCATGCACTTTTGGATAGCAGCCTCCACATCCACACCGTAGGATGCGTAGATCTCTTTTGCGGATTCAAATCTCTCCTTACTGGTCATTTTGTCGTTTCCTTTCTTTATGTTTTTATTATTTTGATACATTTCCCTGTTCGATACCTTGCGGCCGGGCGTTTTTATACGCCGGCATCTTTCCCTTACTCCGGCTTATACTCCTTTATGGGGAAGGACCGGAACACACAAGCTCTGGCGTCCTTAAGATCTTTCAGCTCTCCCGCAGTCATCATCTGCGCCGCCAGATTTCCCACAGCCGTCGCTTCCGTGGGCCCTGCGTACACGGTGACTTTTGTGGCATTGGCCGTCAGCCGGTTCAAGTAATCCGCATTGGCCCCGCCTCCCACAATATGGATGCGGTCGTATTTCTGTCCAGTGATCCCCTCCAGTTCCCGTATGGTTTTGGCATAGCATTTCGCAAGGCTGTTGTAGATCACCGACGCCACCTCGGCAATGCCCTGAGGCACCTGCTGGCCGGACTCTTCACAGGCCGCCTGCACCTCTTTCGTCATATTGGCAGGCGCTAGGAACCGGTCATGGTTGCAGTCCACAATGGAAGCAATGCTGCACCTGGAAGCCTGCTCGCATATCTCCCCAAAGCCCAGGCTGCCTCCGATCTCCTTCTTCACAGACTGGATCATCCACAGCCCCATAATATTCTTCAGATAGCGGAACCGATAGTCATAGCCGCCCTCGTTTGTCAGGTTGTTCGCCTTGCTCTCCGGGGAGCAGTTCGCTTGAAAAAGCTCCGTTCCCATCAAAGACCAGGTTCCTGAACTGATGTACAGGGTATTATCGCTGTCCGTGGGGACCGCGATCACAGCGGAACCGGTGTCATGGGTAGCCGGCGCCACTACCTTGCAGTTATAGCCTACCTCCGCCTGGATCTCCGGCGTCAGCTCTCCCAGCTGCGTGCCTGGAAGCACAATCTTCTGGAAGATGTGCTCTGGATAACCCAGCTTCTTTATCAATTCATAGTCCCAGTCCTTGGTCTCCGGGCTCACAAGCTGTGTGGTCGTGGCGTTGGTATACTCCGTCGCCGCCTTTCCCGACAGCAGATAGTGGAAATAGTCAGGCATCAGCAGAAGCGTTTTGGCCTGTGTGAGCATCTCCGGCTTATTCTTCTTTAACGCCATCAGCTGATAGATGGTGTTGAAGATCGCTTTCTGGATACCGGTCCTTTCGTACAGCGCATCCTCAGAAATGATCTGATAGACCTCCTCGTCCATATCCTTTGTGCGCCCGTCCCGGTAGGCCACCGCGTTTCCTATGCGCTGTCCCTTTTCGTCCAGCAGGACGAAATCCACCCCCCAGGTATCCACGCCCACGCTGACAGGAATCTTCCCCAGCTGTGCGCACTTCTTCATGCCTTCCTTAATCTGGGCGAACAGCTCATCCACATTCCAGACCTTTTCTCCGCCACAGTCCGTCATGCCGTTGGGAAAACGGTGTATCTCCTCCAATACCATCTTCCCCTCCTCCAGATGGGCCAGAATATGCCGCCCGCTGGATGCCCCAATATCGATCGCGAGATAATAGGGATTCATGTTTGCCTTCTCCTTCCCTCTCCGGCTTCCCGGAGAAATGCTTTCATAAGAGTATACATACCTTTAACGGGAAAAAAGGACACCTTTTGATGAAAAAAGTGTCCTCAGCTGTATTTTCCCACAGTTATTTCTGCATCTCATCCACAGCTTCCGTGATCTTGTCCACAATCTCCTCGATCTCGCTGTTCACCACGGTACTCAGCTCAGAAAGCTTTCCTACTTCCTTTGCCACCACTGCAAATCCCGCACCCTTTTCCCCTGCTCTCGCCGCCTCAATGCTGGCGTTTAACGCAAGGATCTTCTGCTTGTTCTGCAGAGACTTTAACTCCATTGTCTTTGAACCGATGCGCTCCACAAGCTCGCTGGTGGACTTTGCGCCCTTTTCCAGCTTTTCGATGATCACGCTGTTCTTCTTCTTGGCATATTCCGCATTGATAAAATTATTCAACACCTTGCCTAAGAGCTCTGCGGATGCCTTGATGGCCTCTTCCGACCGCACGTTCACTTTCTGCAGCGCCTTGATATACTGATCCTCATTGACTCCGATCTCTCTGGCCACCTTGCGGAATTTCTCCTCGTCCGGCTCCTGGGGCAGCACCTGTCCTCCGATCACGGAGCCCACCTTGATGCCCTCCACCTCGAGAGGAATGCCGAAATCGATCAGTCCCGCATGGCAGTAATACACGCCCTGCCCCTCTCTGTCGCATTTTTCGCAGCGGGCACAGCCCTCCGCGCTTCCTCTGGTATACTTGATACAGAAATCCGTAAAATTATAGCACCCCGATATGTACTTTCCGTCCGCGCCCACGGCTACTGTAGCCAGGCCGGTGGCAGCCGCCCAGTTGGCCATAATGTTCTCAAATTCCTGCATGTCGGTAAAATCTCTTATTTCCATAGCTGCAGCCTCCCATACATTGTTTAGAACACAGTCTTCGTCCGTTCTTTTCCCCTATTGTAACATATTCCTTATAAAATTTGTACAAAAAAATTCATTATTTTCAAAAAAATATGGCATTTTTCTGAAAACCATACACTGCGCAGCCGTGAGGGGGAAGTTTTGCCTCCAGCACACCGTCCCCGGAAAGCGTTCTCTTTTCTTTCGTCCACAGCTCCGTCAGCTCCGCCTCGCCGCTCAGACCTATTTCCGCCCCGCAGACGGAAACGGCTGCCGTCTCATCGCTTAGATTGAACAGCGCTGCATAGGACTCTCCCGTTTCCCCGTTGCAGGCTCTCCAGACTGCCTGGCTTTCGTCCCGCCGGACCTGTCTCGGCCTGCAGGCGGGAGGCAGCATCCGGAGGACCTCCCTGTTGGTCAGAAGCGACAGCGTCCACTGGTCCAGCTTTGTGAGCTCCGCCCCCAGCATTAACGGGGAGCCGAACAGACACCACAGGGTCATCATGGTCCGCTGCTCCTCTCTGGTAAAGTCTGTAGTGCGCTCTCTGCCAAACCCTTTCCCAAGATATCCCAGAGGCAGCATGTCACAGTCGGGATAACAGCCCTCAGACACATGACTCTGCCACAGCTCACAACGCCGGAACATGTCCTTGAGCAGATCCCATCTGTCCCAGAAATCGTCGGTGATCCGCCACATATTTGCATGGGTCTCGTAATGCCATGCCTTATCAATGAGGGCAGGCCCCGGCGACAGCGACAGTACAATGTCCCGGCCGCAGTTCTGGATAGCGCCCGCCAGCATTTCCACCTCATGAGCCGCACTGTAGGGATTGTCCTTGTACAGATTGGTATTGCAGATATCATCGCACTTGATGAAATCCACTCCCCAGCCCGCGTACAGCTCCAGCAGGGAATCGTAATAACTCTGGCCGGCCGGGCACTTCCGCACACCGTACATATCAGGGTTCCAGCCGCAGATGGACGCCGGGTCAGCCACGTCCGCCGCCGTGCTCTGAGTTCCCTTTACTGGCAGGTGCTCCTGAGCGGCAGCCCTGGGGATTCCTCGCATGATATGAATGCCGAATTTCAATCCCAGTCCGTGCACATAATCCGCCAATGGCCGGAAGCCGGCGCCGTTCACAGAAGAGGGAAATCTCTCCGGATCCGGGAGCAGCCTGCCAAAGCCGTCCATCTCCAGCGTGCTGAAAGGGATATACTGATACTCGCTCCTGCGGCTCCCCGCACCGTGGGCATACCACTGGATATCCACTATAATATACTCCCAGCCGTATTCCCGCAGGTGCTTTGCCATGTAATCCGCGTTGGCCTTCACCTGGGCTTCATTGACAGCCGTATCATAGTAATCATAGCTGTTCCAGCCCATAGGCGGCACGACCGCAAATTTGTTCTTGTCTCTTTTCAAAGCTCATCCCCC
>CANRMK010000057.1 GCA_947631715.1 uncultured Acetatifactor sp. | reverse complement strand
TCTCCACTGTCATTCTCGGACGGCCTCCCCGCACGGCCTCCAGCAGTACCATATTGGGCTCCTTATCCACATATGGGTACACCAGCTGCATCCGCTTTGGCTCCAGCTTATGATCGGTCAGCGTTGTCATGATCTCCGCCAGTCGGAAAGGCCGGTGCACTAGGAAAAAATGCCCTCCCGGCTTCAGCAGTTTCGCCGTCTGCCGCACTACGTCCTCCAGTGTGCACAGAATTTCATGTCTGGCAATGGCCTTGGGCGTTTCCGGATTCGTCAGGCCATGCCGGCCGATCATATAAGGCGGATTACAAGTAATGCAATCAAAAGAAGCAGACGGAAAGAGCATGTCTGCTTCCTTGATATCTCCTGTCACGATCCGGATCTTTGATGTCAGTCCATTCAGCTCCACGCTCCGGGCCGCCATGTCTGCGCTCTCCGGCTGAATCTCAAGTCCGATAAGGCTGGCGCAGGAATACTTTGCCTCCATCAGCAGAGGAATGATTCCTGTTCCTGTCCCCAGATCCAGCAGAGTATCCTCTTTCGCCGCGTGGGCAAAGCCGGTGAGGAGCACCGCGTCCATGCCAAAGCAAAAGCGCCCCGGATCCTGTATGATCCGATAGCCGTTCCTCTGAAGTTCGTCTATCCGCTCATTCCCTTTAAGCCTGAGTGCCATCCTGTCCTGACTGCCCCTCCTGCCTGGGCCTTGTACCGTTCCTCCGCTGTCTGTAATGACGGTTCCTGCCGCCCGGATGCTGCTGGCCGTTCTCCCGGTTCTGACCGTTTTCCGAATGCCGCTCGTCACGGCGCTGTCCCTGCTGCCTGCTGCGATTGTCCTGACGGTTCCTCTCAATTTTGCCCTCATCGTGCGGGTGCTCTTCCCGGTACCGGTTCCCTTGGCGCTTTTCGCCCTGATGCCGGTTGTCCTGATTGCTTCTTCCGCCCTGATGTCTGTCCCCGTCTTTTTTGGAAAGCGTTCCCTCCCCGGGCTCTCCGTTCTCCTGAAGCTCTTCGTCCTCCAGACGCTCCAGCTCCTGAAGCTCTTCCCTGGAAAGGTCCATCTTATCTCTCTTTCCATGCCGGCGCCTAAACTGCAGCTTCTCTACAGGATATTCCTTGATTTCCTTTTCATCGCCCACATCCACAACGACTTTCACCAGCTGGCGGAGAACGTTCACGCTCTGGACCTCGCCGCGCAGACCGTCCTCCGTGGTCACATAATCCCCGATGCCCGGCAGTCTCCGGTTCAGTTCCTCATATGTCTCTTCCTCATTTTTCAGACAGCACATCAGTCTGCCGCACACACCGGATATCTTTGCCGGATTCAGGGACAGATTCTGTTCCTTGGCCATTTTGATGGACACCGGCACAAAATCCGCAAGATAGCTGTGGCAGCAGAGAGGTCTGCCGCAGATGCCGATGCCGCCCACGATCTTCGTTTCATCCCGCACGCCGATCTGGCGCAGTTCAATCCTGGTGCGGAATACTCCGGCCAGGTCTTTCACCAATTCCCGGAAATCGATCCGCCCGTCCGCCGTAAAATAAAATAAGATCTTATTATTGTCAAAGGTATACTCCGCATCGATCAGCTTCATATCCAGACCGTGATTCTGTATTTTTTCCAGACAGATCCGAAAGGCTTCCTTTTCCCGCTTCTTATTATCCGCCTCCTGCTCCAGATCCCTCTGGTTCGCAAGACGGATCACCGGCTTTAGGGGCTGTATTACCTTGCTGTCCTCCACCTCGGAGGCGCCGGACATGACTGTGCCGAATTCAATTCCCCTGGCGGTCTCCACGATCACATGATCGCCTCTCTTTATCTCAAGATCCAGCGGATCAAAAAAATATATTTTGCCCGCTGTACGGAATCTGACTCCTATTACTTTTGTCATCTATATCCCCCTTTGCGTGCTCCAGCACGATTATCAATTAAAACCTGTCCTGAACTGCTTTTGTATTTTAGCACAAATCCACAAAAAAGGCCATGTTTTTGTGAGAAATCCTTTTGCCAAATCCTCCTATTTATCCTGCGGCTTTTCTCCGGACGGCTCTTCCGCGGTCTTCTTTTCCCGCATATCCGCTCCCGTTATCGCTTTCCGCTTCCCGGCCGCAGGTTTCACCGTTCTGGTCAGCCTGGCCCCCATACTGGTAAATATTTCGTTGGTGATGGTTCCTGCAGCCTCCGCCATGTCGTAGGCCGTAATGACTTCACTGCCGGATCTGCCGATCAGTACTGCGATGTCTCCTGTCTGTACGTCGGGGATCTCCGTTACGTCCACCAGGGTCTGATCCATGCACACTCTTCCCGCTATGGGCGCCCTGTGCCCCCGTATCAGCACCTCTCCTCTGCCCCCGGAAAGAAGTCTGGACAGACCGTCCGCATACCCTATGGTAATCGTAGCTATCCTGGCAGGACGCTTTGCCACAAACGCAAGGCCGTAACCGGCGCCCTCACCCGGATTCAGTTCCCTCACGGACGCCACCCGGGCTTTCAGAGACATCACAGGGCGCAGCACCGCCCCAGAGCGGTCCATGTCGCCCTCGGCGCTGCGGACGCCGTAAAGGATAATACCCGCTCTTGCATAGTCACCTGCAAACTGAGGGTAATTCAGTATGCCGTTGCTGGCGATCAGATGCCTTTTGCACTCATACCCTTTCCCGCGCAGCGCATCTGTCAGCTGGAAAAACGCTTCTCCCTGGGCCAGCGTAAATTCCTCCTTGCCGGCCTCTTCGCTGTCGGAAACACAGAGATGGCTGAAGATACCCTCCACTTTCAGATTCTTTATCTGAAATACCCTCTCTATCTCCTCCTGTCGGCTGCAGGGGATCCCTATACGGTGCATTCCCGTATCCACTGCGATATGTACATGCAGCTTACGGCCATACCGGGCCAGTTCCTCCGCATACCGGCTGTCCACAACAGCCTGGAGCAGATGGTAACGCCGCACCAGATCCAGCTGTCTGGGGTGAGTATAGCCCAGGATCAGGATTTCGCCCCTGACACCGGCTTTTCGCAGCTGAACGCCCTCCGACACCGATGCCACACAGAAAGCTTTCACTCCCAGGCGGTTCAACTCCCTGGATATCAGGACCGCTCCGTGGCCGTAAGCCTCTGCTTTCACCGCCGGCATCAGCTTGCAGTTTTCAGGCAGCATAGCCTGCATCGTCCTTACATTGTGTTCCAGAGCCGCCATATCCAGTTCGATCCACGCACGGTCCTTTTCGTATCCCTTTTTGCGCCGAAGCCGCGTCTGTACCACCACCGCGGCCAGACCCGCTGCGGCGGATCCCGCACACACAGTCAGATAGTGAATCAGGCTGTTATCCACAAAAATTCCGGAAACGCCGATAGCTTTCGCACATCCGCGCACCACAACGATCACCGCCGGATGCAGGATATAGATCCACATGGAAATCTTTCGGAACGCTCCCACTGTCTTTCGGTTCCAGGACAGCAGAAGCCGGTATAAAAAGAACATGCAGAAAGGCAGTAAAAGGTACATACTGTCATGGCGCTGAAAGTCAAAATGCCGCAGAATAAATCCTTCTGCCGCCATCAGTGCGAATGTGACCCCAAGACCAACAGCGTTTACGACAGGTTTCGTTTTCTCTGCACCGCGTTCCAGCAGTGCGCCCATGACCAGAAAAAGCGGCGCCAGAAAGATGCCGTTCCTGGTGTAGGAAAAGCAACGGAATCCCAGCTCATAGGCATCGGACACACCCGGAATCTTCTGGGCCAATCCCCAATAGCTATCACCCAGCAGGCCAATCAGATACAGAACAGAGGAGACAAAGAGAGAAAGCCCAGGAGCACAAAACCTCCCCAGCAGGCTTACTATGAGGATTCCCAAAAGCAATGCCGGAAAATACCACAGATGATAAAATGTTCCATCAAAAAACAGCATGCGCAGAGCGCCGGAAAAAGTCAGCTCCCAGTAATGCCCTGCATAAATGCCGATAGGAAGATACAGCAGCACGGAAACACCGTACAATACCGCCACTCTGGCCAGATACCTGCGAATGCTTCCAAAATCTCTGTCTTCTCCCCGCACCCAGCCGGCCAGTACAAAATGCCCTGTCACCATAAAGAAAAAGGGAACGGCAAGCCGCGCCAGCTCCCTGGTCAGGAAAAAGTCCGCCTCCGCGCTGAATGTCCCAAGAGGCGACGTATGTATCGCCACCACAAGGAAGGCTGCTATCATTCTGAAGACATCCAGCCCTCCATAACTCCTTTTTGTGTCCATATTTCCTCTTTTCTGTCCTCAGACGGCTTCACTCCCGGCCCTCAAGCGCAAGTTCTACCACGCTGTTCACGACCTCCGAGAACGATATTCCCGCCGCTTTCATCATACCGGGATATCTGCTGTGTTCCGTAAAGCCGGGAATCGTATTGATCTCATTAAAAACGATCTCCTTATCCGGCGTCAGAAACATGTCCACTCTGGCAAAGCCGGTGCAGGCAAGCACTTTATACAGTATTTTTGCGGTTTTCTTCAGCCTGTCGGAGGTCTCTGCGTCAATCCGGGCCGGCACATGGATTGCAGAGGTCTTCAGGGTATATTTCTCTGTGAAGTCAAAAAATCCGCCGGCAAGCTCGATCTCATCCACCTCACCCACTGTCAGTTCTTCATTTCCCATAACGGCGCATCCCACTTCAAAGCCTGGAATACCCTCCTCTACAATGACCTCATTATCGTACTGGAACGCATACTGAATCGCCTCCATCAGGCTTTCCTTATTCTGCACCTTTGTAATTCCATAAGAAGAACCAGCTTTCACCGGCTTCACGAACAGAGGATAGCCTGTTGCTTCCGCAAATTCCAGTACCTTATGCAGATCATATACCTTTCCGAAAGCCATTGCCTTAGGAACCCGGATCCCATGAAATTCGGCCAGCTTATGCGCCCTGTCCTTATCCATACAGAGCGCGGAGGAAAGCACTCCGCAGCCCACCAGCGGAATCCCCGCCAGCTCGATCAGCCCCTGTATCGTACCGTCCTCACCGTTTCTGCCGTGCATCACCGGAAAAGCCGCATCAATGATGATACTCTCCACTCGGTCTTCCCTAAGCAGAAGTAATTTTCTTTCGCCCCTGTCCGGCGAAATCATGCAGGAGGCACAGGACGGATCCTGCTGCCATGTGTCCTCCTTGATCTTATCCACATTTCCGCCAAAATAGTACCACTTTCCCTTTTCGGTAATCCCCACAGGCACAGGATCATACTTTTCCCTGTCAAGATTGCAGATCACAGATGTGGCGGATTCCAGCGATACACCGTATTCAGAGGAAAAACCGCCAAAGAATACAGCAACTTTTTTTCTTTCCATTGTCCTGTCCTCTCTATCTCTTCACTCTCTCAACTGTTTTCCTGTATTGTCAGCATGAGGAGCTCCATGGTCAGTTCAAAATTCACATTGGCGTCCAGTCGGTGCTTTGCCGCATCCAGCGCTTTCAGAATCGTCTCAATACCCTCGTAGCTGGTGTGCTGGGCCGTGCGCCGCAGCGCCTGCAGCTCCTCCCGGAATACAAGGTGATTCACATCATGGGTCGCCTTGAACAGCAGGGCATCTCTGTACCAGATGGCGCAGATATCCAGGTAATCACCGATCTCCAGCTTATATTCCGTCGCTTTCTTTACTGCAGCCATCACTTCATTCAGATCCATGTCCTGTATGTATTTCAACAGGGACAGCGCCTCTGCCTTTATATTTTCAAAATCCTCGCTGGAGGCTAACGCCTTTGCCTTTCCCACGTTTCCTCTTGCAAAAGCCGTGCAGACCTCGGCCTTGTAATCCGGCACCTGGAGCTGTTCCATCAGATATCTTCTCACCAGCGAGTCGGGTACAGGCTTCATATTCAGCGCCACGCATCTGCTGAGGATTGTGGGCAGGAGCGCGTTTATATTGGATGTCAGCAGCAGGATCACCGCATAAGCGGGCGGCTCCTCCAGTGTCTTTAAGATGGCGTTCTGGGCCTGGACCGTCATCTTCTCCGCCTCATTTATGATATAAATTTTGTACGGGCCGCTGTAGGGCTTGATCGCCACATCATTGTTCACCTGGCTGCGGATATCGTCCACACTGATGGTATTCGGCTTCTCATGGGCCACTCGAATAATATCGGGATGATTTCCCGACAGGGCCTGTTTACAGGAATGGCATTCCTGGCAAGGCTCAATCCCGCCTTTTTCGCACTGCAGAGCCATGGCAAACACTTTTGCAATGAACTCCTTTCCCATGGATTTCTCTCCGCTGATAATATAGGCATGCGAAATCTTTCCCGCAGAAAGAGCATTCTGCAGATGTTCCTTAATCTGTTCCTGCCCGATAATGTCCTGGAATAATGCCATATGCACACCGTACCTTTCTCTGACTCTTTTCTTCGGAAATGCACCGCCGCTCCTTACGTGAAGATATCCAAAAGCAGCCCCTCGATCTCCCCGATCTTATTTAAGATCGCCAGATTATCCTTTTCATCTTTCATCAATTCCTGGGCCAGCTGGTCCAGGTTCTCGTCTATGAGACGAATGATGCCGTATACCCTGTGCCGGCCTTTTCTGTCCAGAAAATTTTCTCTGGAGAAAGAATGGGAGCGGGTGACTACCTCGTTCAGAAAGTCCTTGATCAAACCGCGGTAGCGTTTCATGTCTTTGACATCCCGGCGCTTGGAAAGCCTCTTGCCCTGCATTGTGATCTCTTCCATCAGGCCCTGAAGCCTGGCTTGAAGTTCAGCCTCTTCAATATGACTGGCGAGAGTAAATTTAAAACTGCCGTCCTCAGGCCTGTTGACCTGAGACTGTTCCACAGGGGTACTATTGTTTACCTGCCCCACCTTGATCTCCACGGCACATACCTCCTCTCACCTACCGTTCCAAGCCGGACGGCTATCCCTTAGTTTTCCGCATCAAGCCGCTGTTTTATGTATAGCCTGATCTTTTCAAGGCATTTCTCCAGATCATCGTTTTCAAACCGCGCTGTAACACCTGCCTCACGGATCTTTTCCTCCGCAAAGTCTGAACTGTCCGCCAGGAATCTCCTGCACATTTCCTCGTACTTTGGCGTCTCCTGCTTCATTTCACGTTTCAGCGCTCTTTGAAGCCGGACTCCGTCATTTAATTCTATCATAACAGGGAGCACTTTGTCTGCTCCAAAATAATCCCGGATCCTGAGATACGACTCCAGAGTGCCGATCATCAGGATATTGCCGTCCGTATCGCTCAGCTGGCTGTCATTGACCGTAAAATACCGCCACAGGCCATGAAATGTGCTGTAAGTTCTGTCTTCGATTATTTTTCCCTGTTCCTTTAAAGCTTTATAACCGGCCTCGTCCGTAAAGAAGTACTCCCGCCCGTTTCTCTCTCCGGCGCGGATCGGGCGGGTCGTATAGGGCACTACTGTTTTCAGATCAAGGTCTCTGTCGTCCAAAAGCCTTTTGTAAATAGTATCTTTCCCTGTAGAACTTTTCCCCATAAGATATATGATCTTGCCCATGCAGTCTCCCCGATATCCGTATTTGCCATAAGATTTTTCTGCACATATACCGTATCTATCTGTCCGTAAGGATTTTTACATATATTTTATCGTCCTGAACCCGGACCCCCTGAACGGTAAGTCCGGCTTTCACCCAGTTTTTCACGGACCGGCACAGCTGTGCGCTGAAGCACTCGCCGGGCACCAGCACCGGAACACCTGGGGGATACAGATTCACAAATTCTCCGGCGCACTTCCCTATGCTCGCTTCCAGCTCCGCCTCCGTCACATCCATGTCCCAGGCCTCTGGCAGCGGCACTGCACACTCTGGCTGGCACTCCGTCCCGTATTCCGGAACACACGCTGTCTTCTCCGACAGAGTCCCCTGCGTCCCCTGCTCCGCCAGCCGCCTGTCGATTTCCAAAAGCGCCCGGGTCATCCTCTCATACCCCTCCTGTGCGTCATTTACCGTAAACATAGCCAGCACAAAGCTCTCCGATGCCATTTCCGGCTGAAGCTGGTATCGTTCTCTCAGCAGGTCGTACAGCCCGCGGCCGGAAATTCCGGTTCCCTTTACAGACACCACCAGTTTTCCGATGTCCTGCCGCTTTCTGTCCCAGGGCAGGATCTTCAGGCACCTGCAGGCATTCAGCTTTCTCATCATATCATCATACAGGCTTTCAAAACGCCTGAAAGCTTCCGCACCGTCCCGTTTTACGAACTGTAGCGCATTGTCAATGCCCGCCATGAGCAGATAGGATGGGCTGCTGGTCTGATAGATCTGCAGGAACCGCCGCAGCTTCCGCCGATCCACCAAATTTCCGTTTACATGGAGCAGCGCCGACTGTGTCAGGGCCGGAAGCGTTTTGTGCACGCTGTGAATCACCAGATCAGCCCCCGCCCGGCAGCTGTTTTCCACCGGAAGCCCTCCAAAGCCCAGATGAGCGCCATGGGCTTCGTCAACGATCAGCGGAATCCCTTTTTCATGGACTGTTTCCGCCAGAGCGCGTATGTCCTGAATACGGCCCTCATAGGTAGGGGAGACCAGAAGGACCGCACCGATATCCGGCTCTTCCTCCAGCTTTCTTTGCACCTGTTCCGGGCCTATCTTGTCAAAAATATCAAACTCCGGAAATAGATCCGGATACAGATATGTAACTCTTAAATTCCGCAAATATGCCGCATGGTATGCAGACTTATGGCAATTCCGCGCCATAAGGATATGCCCTCCCCGAGGCAGGACGGCGCTGACGGCACTGAGGATCCCCGCGGTACTCCCGTTTACCAGATAAAAGCTTTCCTCCGCCCCGTAAAGTCCGGCGGCTTCCTGCATCATCCGAAGCAGTATCCCCTCCGGCTGATGCAGATTGTCAAATCCGTCTATTTCCGTAATATCCAGCCCATACAATTCCGCCGGCAGGCTGCCGCAGGGCTGTCTTTTATGCCCCGGCATATGCAGGGGATACATTCCGCTGTCCCTGTTTTCTTTCAGTTTTTCAAACAGTTCTTCCACTTCATTCTTTCCCGTCCGTCTACCTGATACCGCCGTGCTTTTTATGAATGCGAAGCGTCTCCATCAGAGAGCACCATTTATCCGCTGCAGTGACGATCCACGCTTCTCTGCACCCCGGCGGCAGCGGTGTCAGAGGCCACATATGCTTTCTGATGATATCCTTTTCCCTGTCTGTGAGTACATACTCCCGGGAAGCGTTTCTGAGCGCCGTACCCGGATGATAGAATCCATGAAGTCTGTGAGGATGCTCTCTGTCCGGCTTATGCCAGTCATACAGAAAGTAGTCGTGAAGCAGTGCGCCTCTGATCAGTTCCTTTTGGCTGCACTGAATGTGCAGAGCCTCGCTGATTGCCAGACTATACCGCGCCACGTCCCAGACATGATCGTTCACCGTAACATTTCCGTGCTGAATATGTCTCTTTGTCATATAAAAATTCGGAGAATTCAATATATCAGGGGCCGCATTTTTAATTTTCCGGTGTCTGGCCCGGAAGCGCTCCAGATCCCTCTGCCAGAGCTGCGCCTGCCGTACGGTACGTCTGCCCTCTTTCCTTTTCATTCTTATACCCCATGTGCGCTTCAGCGCACATACCAATCAATAGTTTGAAAATTTATTTTCAAACTTATACCCCTAGCGTGCTTTAGCACGCATGCCAATCAAAATTTGAAAGTTTACTTTCAAACTTATACCCCTAGCGTGCTTCAGCACGCATACCAATCACCACTTGTCTTTAAATTACTCTGCGCTTTCCGGCTGAGGCTCTTCCGGTTGAGGCTGCGGTACTTCCGGCTGGGGCTGCGGCAAAGGCTCGGGATTTACCGGAGCGGGGTAGTAATAACATATCACCGGTGATCCCGTATAGACATATTCATATATCTGAGCCGCCATGGCCAGGGGAAGATTAATGCAGCCATGAGAGCCGTTTGTCAAATAGATCTCTCCTCCAAATACCGCTCTCCAAGTGGCATCATGCATTCCATAATTCCCGTAAAAAGGCATCCAGTAGTTTACCGGTGTCTCATAATTCTGTCCGCGCAGCACAGCATTTCTCGTCTTGTATGTCA
>CANRMK010000056.1 GCA_947631715.1 uncultured Acetatifactor sp. | reverse complement strand
CTCTTGCTAAGGGAGGATTCCTGTGTTATAATGCTGACGTTGCAAAAAAACACGCATTCCCATTCGTCGGCGGTTCCCTGTAACGCAGGGTATCCGGCGGAGAAAACCGGCCCATGACGCAGGGCGGAGCGGAAGATCTGCAGGGAAATGCGGAAGATCAAACCAAATGGAGGTAAGAAAATGAGCGTTATTTCTATGAAGCAGCTGCTTGAGGCAGGTGTCCATTTCGGACATCAGACCAGAAGATGGAACCCTAAGATGGCTCCGTACATCTTCACCGAGAGGAACGGGATCCACATCATCGACCTGCAGAAGTCTGTGGGCAAGGTGGACGAGGCCTACAGGGCCGTTTCCGAGATTGCCGCACAGGGCGGCACTATCCTGTTCGTAGGCACCAAGAAGCAGGCCCAGGATGCGGTAAAGTCCGAGGCAGAGCGCTGCGGTATGTACTATGTGAACGAGAGATGGCTGGGCGGCATGCTCACCAACTTTAAGACGATCCGCTCCCGCATTGCGAGACTTCATGCCATTGAGAAGATGTCCGAGGACGGGACCTTTGACGTACTTCCCAAGAAAGAGGTCATTAAGCTTCGCAAGGAGTGGGAGAAGCTGGAGAAGAACCTGGGCGGGATCAGGAACATGACCAGGGTTCCCGACGCGATCTTTGTGGTTGACCCCAAGAAAGAGAGGATCTGCGTGCAGGAGGCCCATGCGCTGGGCATCACCCTGATCGGTATCGGCGATACCAACTGCGATCCCGAAGAGCTTGACTATATTATCCCCGGCAACGACGATGCCATCAGAGCCGTAAAGCTCATTGTGTCCAAGATGGCGGACGCAGTGATCGAGGCGAACCAGGGCGAGGCCGTTTACGAGGCAGAGGAGACAGAAGCCGCCGAAGCCGAGGATATCGAGGAAGTGGCAGAAAAGGAGGAAGCATAACATGGCAGAGATCAGTGCAGCAATGGTAAAGGAGCTTCGCGAGAAGACCGGCGCCGGCATGACAGATTGCAAGAAAGCTTTGAGCGAGACCAACGGAAATATGGACGAGGCGATCGAGATCCTCAGAAAGAACGGCCAGGCGAAAGCCGTGAAGAAAGAGAGCAGGATCGCAGCGGAGGGTCTCTGCCGCATTGCCGTAAAGGGTGACACCGCAGCCGCAGTGGTGGAGGTGAACTCCGAGACAGACTTTGTGGCAAAGAACGAGACTTTCCAGCAGTTCGTAGAGGCTGTGGCAAAGCAGGCAGTGGACTCCGATGCCGCAGATCTGGATGCCTTTATGAACGAGGCGTGGAACGAGGACGCTTCCAAGACCGTAAAGGACGCCCTTGTGGATAAGATCGCGGTAATCGGCGAGAAGCTCAGCATCAGGAGATTCGAGAAAGTGACTGCCGAAAGCGGCTGTGTGGTATCCTATGTCCATGGCGGCGGCCGGATCGGCGTTATCATCGAGGCCGGCACGGCAGTGGTGAACGATGCAGTGAAAGAGGCGCTGACCAACCTTGCCATGCAGGTGGCGGCCCTGAGCCCCAAGTATGTGGCTACCGCAGATGTATCCGAGGAATTCAAGGCCCATGAAAAGGAGATCATCGCGGCGCAGATCGCCCAGGATCCCAAGATGGCAGGCAAGCCCGAAAAGGTCATTGAGGGCGCTGTCACGGGACGTCTCAACAAGGAGCTGAAAGAGGTATGCCTGCTGGAGCAGGTATACGTTAAGGCCGAGGACGGCAAGCAGACCGTTGCCCAGTATCTGGCACAGGTGGGCAAGGAGAACGGGACCGATATCCAGATTAAGCGTTTTGTCCGCTTTGAGACCGGAGAAGGCCTGGAAAAGAAGCAGGAGGACTTTGCCGCAGAAGTTGCAGCTCAGATGGGCATGTAATCTTTGGCAGGGGCCGGATTTACGACAAAAGGAGACCGGGCGCTGGAATTTTTTCAGCGCCGCGGTCTTATTTTTATTGTTCAGTTTTTTACTGTGCCGGACTGTCACTTTTTTAATAACAGTTCAGCCCTTTCCGTGGTATCCAGCCCGGTACTGTCGATGTTCTCCCGGCAGACCGTTGGAGCACGTCGGCACTTGGCGAGGTACTCTCGAGCCTAGTACCGTTACGTGCGGAACCGAGCGGAAGCGCGTCTGCCGGGAGAACATCGGCAGTACCGGGCGTGACTTGCACGGAAAAAGCTGAACTGTCACTTTTTTACAAACTATTAGCCGCTTGGGGTGGACATTTTTGGGAAAAACTGATACTATAAAATAAGATAAGAAGCAAATTTATGTCTGACTGCGTTTATGAAAGAAAGAAATGCCTGTAAACGGCGTGTCGGAGGCGGAGTATGTATAGCGTATATGTGGCGATACAGGTCATTGTAATTTTTTTACTCTTTTTTGCAATGGGATTGCTGCTTAAGGGGGAGGGCTCCAGGGAACAGAAAATGATGAATCTGTTCCTGGCGGGCGCTATCGTCCTGAATGTAGGCTATCTTCTTGAGCTGACCTCCCATGTGAGGGAGGCGGCAATCGTAGCCACCAAGATCCAGTTCCTGGGCTCTGCGTTCATTCCGCTGTTCTACAGCTGGTTCATGTTCAATTACTGCTATGAGAAAGTGCCCCATAAGCTGATGATGGGCCTGCTGGCGGTGGATCTTCTGATGCTGGCGCTGGTGTTTACCTGTGAGTATCACAAGGTGTTCTTCCGGGAGATCTTATGGGTAATGGGGCCTGACGGGCACCCTTATCTCCATCTGACCTACGGGCCGGCGTTCGTGGTCTTCTTTCTCTCTGCGTATGTGATTCCCTATGGAATGTCTCTGTATGCGCTGATCCATGCCGTATTTTCAAGGCCCAACAGAATGCTGGGGCGGAAATACAAGAGCTTTATCCTGC
Source organism: uncultured Acetatifactor sp. (assembly GCA_947631715.1). Classification (GTDB taxonomy): domain Bacteria; phylum Bacillota; class Clostridia; order Lachnospirales; family Lachnospiraceae; genus Acetatifactor. The sequence goes on along the minus strand of CANRMK010000056.1, from coordinate 7,292 downwards.
TGTCTTTTTTCCCGGTGATAGCCCTGTTCACCTATGTGTGGAAAGCCTATCTGAGTATCGATTTTACTCCCGCGGCCCTGGGCATTGCCCTTGCCCTGATCGTGATCATGGTGTGGAGCAGGAGAAATTACGACTTTGGCCGTCTGGCGGCGGAGCTGGTGCTGCGGAATATGGATGACGGCGTGATCATGCTGGACGAGAACAAGCGGATCGTCAGCTATAACCCGGCCGCCGCGAAGATCTTTACGGAGCTGAGCTTCCAGACCCTGGGAGACAGCATCGAGGATATGGAGGACTTCCCGGAGGCTATGCTGGGGGAGGACGCCAGGCGGAATTTTGACTTGAACCACCGCTATTATGAGAGCCATGTGCGCCGGATCTTCGGGGAGAACGGCAGGGACAGGGGCTATGTGGTCCTGATCTTTGACGTGACGGAGACGCGCAACTACATAGAAGAGATCAAGCGCGTCAGGGAGGACGCGGAGCGGGCGAACCTGGCAAAGAGCGAATTCCTGGCAAATATGTCCCATGAGATCCGCACCCCCATGAATGCGGTCATGGGCCTGAGCGATCTCATCATGGAGGAGAGCCGGGGGCGCAAGGTGTACGGATACGCCTGCGATATCAAGGCGGCCTCCCAGAACCTTTTGACCATCATCAACGATATCCTGGATCTGTCCAAGGTGGAAGCCGGCAAGATGGAGCTTGTGCCCGTGGACTATTCCCTGAAGACCATGGTGAACGAGGTCGTGAACATGATGAAGGTCGCGGCTTCCCAGCACGGCCTGGAGCTAAAATGTGAAGTGGACAGCACGCTGCCCAGCAGATACCGGGGAGATGACGGCAGGATCAAGCAGATCCTCATCAATATCATGAACAACGCGGTGAAGTTCACCAAAGAGGGCTTTGTCAAGATCTCTGTGGGGGGATACCACGACGATGTCAGGGACATGGAGAAGCTGGTATTCCGGGTTCAGGATACCGGCATCGGCATCAAGCAGGAGAACCTGGAGAGGATCTTTGAGGATTTCAAACAGGTGGATTCCGGGCGCAACCGGGGAGTGGAGGGGACCGGACTGGGACTGTCCATCACAAAGCGCTTCGTGCAGATGATGAAAGGCAGCATCGAAGTGGAGAGCGTCTATGGGGAGGGGAGCACCTTTATCGTGACGATCCCCCAGAAAATCGTGGACAGCCGCACCCTGGCGGAAATGCCGGACACGGAGGAGGAAGTCTCGGAGGAGATGGAGAACTTCGTGGTGGACGGGTACAAGGTCCTTGTGGTGGACGACAACCTGATCAACCGCAAGGTTGCCATGGGCTTCTTAAAGAATTACGGCTTCGAGCTCTACGAGGCGGAGAGCGGCCGGGAAGCCATAGAAATGGTGAAAAAGACAAGGTTCAACATCATTTTCATGGATCATATGATGCCGGAAATGGACGGGATCGAGGCCACGAGGATCATTCGGGAGGAGTGCGGCGTGAACGGCCGCACGCCGGTGGTGATCGCCCTGACGGCCAACGCCATGGCGGGAGTCAGGGAGAAGTTCTTGAACAACGGTTTTCAGGATTTTATCGCAAAACCTCTTGACAGGAAGCCTCTGAATGAAGTACTTTCTAGGTGGATTCCCAATGCGTATAAGCAGGAGATAAAAGAGGGGGACGATCAGGCGGCCCGCAGCCAGCCCAAGATCACCTTTGAGGATATCCATATCCATGGCATCAACATAGAAGAGGCCAAGAAGCATCACACCGGAGAGGTGGAGGACTTTATAGAGCTGCTTCGCCTGTATTATCTGGACGGACAGCGCAAGGTCGGCTATCTTGAGAATCTGCTGGAGCAGGAGAATTATAAGGATTACGGCATAGAGGTCCACGGGCTAAAGAGCGCCTCCGCCAACGTGGGGGCCATGGAGCTCTCCGTCCAGGCAAAGGAGCACGAGGACGCGGCCAACAGGCTGGACGTGGACTTTATCAAAAACCATTTCCCCGAGCTCAAGAGCTGTTACAGCGCACAGGTGCAGGAGATCAAGCGCTTCCTGGACCAGCGGCAGGCTGTGGCGGACGACGGGGCAGAGGATTCCGGCATGACGCTGGATCAGCCGGCTCTTTTGAGCCAGGTCAGGGAGGCGCTGGAGAAGCTCCAGGATTTCAAGTCCAAGGAGTGCGCCCATATCGTGGAAAGCCTGTTGAAATATAAGCTCGACGGGAATGAGCTGACAAGGCTCAGAGAGATACAGGATCAGCTGAAGATGTACGAGGACGACAAGGCCGAAGAGCTATTGAACGAAATGATAGACTGGCTTGAAAAGGAGGATTCACAGTAAATGGACAAAATGAAGATATTGGCGGTGGATGATAATATCATCAACCTGGCCACTATTGAGCAGGAGCTGAAAGACAAGTACGAGGTGGTCACGGTGAACTCCGGGGCCAGGGCTATCCGCTACCTCAATAAGGAGAGGCCCGACCTGGTGCTTTTGGACGTACAGATGGCGCTGATGGACGGCATCGAGACGCTGAAAGAGATGCGCACCATGGACAATGGGGCGACGCTTCCCGTGATCATGCTGACCTCCAAGAAAGACAAGGAGACGGTGATCGAGGGCTCCAAGCTGGGCATTCTGGACTATGTGGTGAAGCCTTTCGACACCCAGGACCTCCACGAGCGCATTTCCAGGGCTTTAAAGAAAGTGGGCGTGCTTCCCATGGAGGATAAGGAGCTCTATGACCTGGTGAAACAGGTCCAGGAGGAGCTTCAGAAGAGCAATGTGCGGAATGCGATCCTGAAGATGGAGGAAATCTTAAGCTTTAAGATCGATGAGGAGATCTTTGGACGTATGCAGAACGCAAAGGCCCGGCTGCGGGCCAATGACATTGAGACTGCCGAGAGGCTGGTGGGCAGAGTGTTAAAGATGCTGGAGAGGACTGTGGGCACAGAGGAGTCGGCTAAATTCCCCATCAGCGCCGGGGAGATGAATGCAAGGCTTCTGTATGTGCTCAACGATCTTGAGAACTTTAAGGTAAAGGAGGCCTCTCAGAAGCTGGAGGATCTGATGCGCTTCGACATTCCCTCCGTTGTGGCGGAGTCCTGCAGCGCAGCCCAGGAGCGCCTGGAGGAGTTCGATGACGGCGCCGCGGAGGAGCTGGTACAGCAGGCCCTGGCCGAGATGAAGAACCATCTGATCTAAGATCAGCCGGCGGCCAGCACCCAGGTGTTGAACCAGCGGAGCCACTTGCTTACGTAGGCGGCCTCCACAGGCTGGCCGGAGAGTACCGGATAGAAGAGAAGGAACAGTCCCGCGGCGGCTGCACCGTACAGCGCCAGGGAGAAGAGAAAGCGGCGGTCATACTGCCGCTTCTTTTTGTCGCGATGCCTTAGAAGCCCGTGGACGATCATCAGCGCTACGAACAGCACACAGGGGAAATAATGGTAGATAAAGGTGATGCGGCTTACGAACACCCAGGGCAGGTACTGGGCCAGATAGGCCACGGAGAGGAACGCCGCCGTCCTGTCCCGATCCCTTGCCCATAGGAGAAGCATATAGAGGAAAGCGGGAATGCCGGCCCACCAGACCAGGGGATTCCCGAAAGCGCTGATACCCTCCCGCAGAGTGCCTCCTGGGAGGCCGGAATAGTACCAGATGGGCCGGACAAGGAACGGCCATGTGTACCAGGGGGAGGAATAGGGGTGGGTGGCGCTCAGCCTGCTGTGGTAGTGGAACATGGAGGTCTGGTTGTGCAGCATTCGCAGGAAAAGGCCGTCCTCAGTGGCGTCCCGGAACGGGAGATAGGAGAGCAGATAGATCAGTCCCGGGATCAGTACAAAGAAGCCCACGCAGAACAGGATCGTCCTGCGGGTGTACGGCAGGAAGCATTTCAGGATCCTTTCGTGAGGGATCCTGCCGCTGATCCCGTCCGGATCCTTTTGCGCATAGCGAAATTCCCGGTATCTCCTGTACAGGACGGAAAAGAAGAGGACAGCCAGGCCGGCGCCCGCGTAAACGCCCGTCCATTTCACGGCGATCCCGAGGCCCATGCTGATGCCGCAGGCCCCCAGGGGGATCAGTGTTTTCCAAAGGGGAGTGTCATAAAAGCTCATGCGCCAGTAGCTGTACATAAAGAAGTACATGAGCATGACGAAAAAGGTGATGAATACGTCTATGGTCGCCAGCCTTGTCTGGGTAAAGTGCATAAAGTCGAAGGTGAACAGGACGCACGCCAGGGCTGAGGCCGGCCTATAGTCCGTGATCTTCTTTGCAAAGAGGTAGGACAGGGGCACCATAGCGATGCCGAACAGCGTCCCCACAATGCGCCAGCCGAAAGGATTCATGCCGAACAGCGCTATCCCGGCGGCAATCAGGATCTTGCCCAGGGGCGGGTGCGTGTTCTCATAGGAATACAGGCCGTGCAGAAATTCATAGGCCGTGCGCCCGTGATAGATCTCGTCAAAGTACATACCGTTCCGGAAGCTGCTTCTGGCCGGCCGAAGCTCCTGCTCGTCAAAGAGGGCGGCATAGTCATCTTTGTTGACGGGAAGCACGGGGCTGCCGGAAGCGTCTGAAAAGGCCAGCTCTATCAGGGAGGCCTGATCGTCCTTTAAGGTCAGACGGAGCCATGGGACGCCGGCCTCGATGGTCAGCTCCTGCCAGGTAAAGACGTTCTCGAGAGTGATATCGCCCAGAAAGACCCACTCATCTTCTGCATTCCGCTTTCCCTCCAGGGAAAAGCTGCGGTCATGCCAGGGGGCGATGTAATAGGACAGCGTCCTGGGGCTCTGGTCTGCGAAATCCAGAACGATACTGTCCCCCCGGGAAAGGGTAAGCCCCTGTACAGGCGCCTGTCTGTCTCCCAGATCGTAGAGTGCAAATGCGCTGTACAGGGCGGTGAGAACGAGCATACAGATCAGGTCTGCCGCCCTTAAATGGGACGCTCTGGCGGACGGCCTGGGGACGGCCTGGGACTGTCCGGGGAAGAATCTCATGAGCGGGGAGGGAGCTTTGCTTTCCCAGGATATTTCCGGAATCTCCCTGTGCCCCAGAAGCTTCAGATAAGTCCCGAACAGACAGCAGGCGGCGGTCAGCGTGCCGAAAGACACTGCTATCAGAAAGGGCGCCCGGCCGTTATAGTTTTCGGGATCATAAAAATACAGCACATGGGCCGTGTTGCAGAAGTGCAGGACGGACAGCGCGCTGTAGCATAAAAACAGATGATCCGAGGGCCGGTACAGGTAGGCCAGCAGGAGCAGGAGCAGGGCGGGATACAGGTATCTCTCATGCATGCGCACGGAGAACACAAAGATGGCCGTGATCAGAAATGCGCCCAGCAGGGGGTACTTTTTGTTGTCCAGACGGTGTCTGACGCTTGTGTACAGCAGGACGGCGGAGGCCAAAAAAATGGCGGCAAATCCCCAGACGAGGTAAGGGACGCCGAACAGGGCACCGTTTTGATCCGCCCAGTTCAATCCGGCAAGCGTCCAGAAATTATAGGCGTTTACGGAGGCGTAAGGGTAGGAGGACACGGTGGAGAAAAGCTGCCGCAGTACATTGGAGAGCCCGAAAGGCGCGCAGAGCAGCCCTGCCCCGCAGATCGTCATCAGGCCGTAGGCGAGATTTACGAAAAGCTTATTTGCGGAAAAGCCTCTGAGGAACAGCTGATCCAGCATGGCGGCGAACAGCACCGGCAAGAGGAACATGGCCTGGGGCTTGATCAGGAACGCAGCGGCAAAGGACGCATAGGCGGCGGGGAGATTTTCATGGACCAGGGCCAGGCACATACAGATGACAGGCAGGAGAAAAACGGAATCCGACTGCCCCCACAGGGAGGAATTCAAGAGCACCGCAGGGTTAAAGAGATAGGCGGCGCACAAAAACAGCGCTCTGTCCCCTCCGCAGACTCTTTTGGACTCCCGGTAAAGAAGCAGCCCGCAGGCAATATCGCAGAAAATGGGCGGGAGCTTCAGGAGGATCAGGTGGAGCCGCGAATAGTAGGGGAGCCCAAGGAGGCTGCGCAGGGCTCCTATGGGCCAGAGGAAATACATATATCCCGGCGGATAATCCGTGAATACATCGGGAGAGTAGAAGCCGCCCGGTCCCTCCAGGAACATGCGGTCCGCCCAGGAGGCATAACAGGCGGTGTCTGTGTCAAAGCCGTCCGAGCAGGCGGCGAACAGGAGCCTTAAGGCCAGCGCCCCCAGAAAAAGAAGGGCGGCCCGCAGGGCAGGCGCGGCTGAGGCCTGCCGCAGAGCCGAATTGGCGGGAGAGGCCGGAACCTGCCGCGGAGCCGGGTTGGCAGCCGCAGCTGAAATCTGGCGAAAATCCGGGTTGGCGGCCGCAGCCGAGATCTGGCGCAAATCCGGTTTGGCAGGCGCGGTGATGCGCTGGAAACAAAAGGCAAATAAAAGCAGCCCCAAAAGGGCAGATAAAAGCAGCAGGACCATGGCCGACCTCCGGACAGTTATTTTATCGGGGACAGTTTTTATGTCCTCTGGGATATTATATCAAAATCATTGATGAATGAAAAGAAATTGTGATATACTTGTGCAGAAACTGTGTAACGTGTAACAGTTCAACCTTTCCCTTGCAAGTGACGCCCGGTACTGCCGATGTTCTCCCGGCAGACGCGCTTCCGCTCGGCTCCGCACGTAACGGACCCAAGGCATATAAGACATGCCTGCTCGAGAGTACCTCGCCAAGTGCCGACGTGCTCCAACGGTCTGCCGGGAGAACATCGACATTACCGGGCTGAATACGACGGAGAGCTGAATTGTTGCAAATCTGTTGCCAGAAACTTGTTTGAAAATCCTGTCTGTTTCACCGGGGGTTGTCTGGTCTGGAGGCGGGAAGCTGTATATTCCGGCGGATATGTGGGAAGAACAAGAAGGGCTGCATGGCGCAGGAGCAAAGGCCTGCATGATGCAGGAGCGGATATGTGGGAAGAACAAAAGGTCTGCATGGCGCAGGAGCAAAGGTCTGTATGATGCAGGAGCAGATGTGTGGGAAGAACAAAAGGTCTGCATGGGGCAGGAGCAAAGGTCTGTATGATGCAGGAGCAGATATGTGGGAAGAACAAGAGGGGCTACACGAAAGTTTACAGGACGCAGGCGCAGGTGCGCGGAAATGAGGGAACATGAAGTTTGATATGCATTGCCATACAAGGGAGGGCTCCTTGGACGGGAAAGTGTCCATGGAGGAATTCATTCTGGAGCTGAGGAAAAAGGGATATGACGGAATGCTGGTCAGCGACCACAATTCCTACAACGGCTACCGCTTTTGGAAAAAGAATTTAAAGGA
>CANRMK010000055.1 GCA_947631715.1 uncultured Acetatifactor sp. | reverse complement strand
CGGCATTATCATCGGTGTCGTTGGCATCATCTGTGTGGCTGCCGCTTACCCGATTTATACGCATATGGTGAAACGCAAGAGAGCGAAGCTTGCGCCGGAAATTATGCGGTTGTCAGAAGAATTACTGAAATGAAAATGATTTCATTCTGTTTTTTCCACTATTCCGCTTAAAGCCAGTATGAGAGATTTCGTTCTGAAATTTCTGAAAAAAGTTATTGGGATACAGGAAGAGATCTGCGCACATGCTATTTGAAAGTTAATGAAAACTTAATGAAAGCATGATAGCAGAATGGGTATATAAATGGTAATATGGGAATGAAGTAAACGGAGTATGGAGATTTTATCATGAAAAAAAGATTCGCTATTTTACTTGCAGGCGGTCTTGTGCTTACACTTGCTGCCTGTTCGTCCAACGGGAACAATTTGGATAATTGCTCCATTATTGTGGGCGGTGAATCGCTTTCAATCTATGAAAGCAAACAAGATATTATGTCAAAATTGGATATAGCTAATTTAAGCTATAGAGAGGGCGGACCGGATACTTCAAATGAATCACGGTATGATTCGTATATTTATATTGGCAGGTGGATGCAAATTTATTTTTTGAACAATGAATGTGTGCGTTTGAGGGTTATTGATGTTGATGGTTCAAGCAAACTTGTACGGACAGATAAAGGGATAGCTCCTGGAAATACCTATTCTCAAATGACAGAACTGTATGGAGATGATTTTGAAACGCACCTGTACGATAGTGGTAGATACAAAGTATATCGCTATGCGTCGGATGACTGCATTTATGAGTTCGGTATAGAGGGATCCATTTATAATATTGATGTATATGTGGCAGATCAAGCCCCTGTTTATGACTATGGGGAAGAAATACAAGAAGCCGATCTGGGAATACATAACAATGAACATAATATTTATATGGGAAAGTGTGAAGATGCTGAGATACGGATGGTAATTACCAGAACGGAGGATGACTTATCAGCAACTTATATAACCCGTGATGGTGCGGAGAATTTTTTTCAGGGAGAGTTACAGGAAAATTCTGCAGAGTTTGTGTTAAATAATGATGCCGGTGATTATCTTCACATGGCCATCAATACAGAGGATAACGGTATCATCAGCGTAAACGGGGATGGGCAGATTTCCGGTAACAATGTTGCTTTGACGCTGAATCAGGACACTTTTTTCCCAATAGGTGAAGATAGCGCCAATTATTATTCTTCGCTGGGGTATGAGGCAGAGGAGGCAGAGCGTTTTGCGGCAATGATAAAGGATTCCATTGAGGATAAATCGGCATTTGCTAAGTTGCTGTCCTATCCCATATCAATTTATGACGGTAAGAATAACACTGTGATAGAAAATGAAACAGCGATGATGGAAGCATATGATGAGTTGTTCGGACAAGACTTTAAAGAGCAGGTCGGGAATATGTTTACCAAGTATATGTTTGCAAACTATCAGGGAATATGTGTTGAAGACGGAATCATGTGGTTTCATAAGGAGTCTTCCGGAGATTATAAGATAACGGCTATTCACTTACCGTAACCAGATCGGTATAAATTTTTATTACGGTTTTTAAGCTATATGAAATGTATTTAACGCATTATCGGATTTACTAAATCCGACTGTAACAGTTCAGCCCCCACCGTCATATTCAGCCCGGTACTGCCGATGCTCTCCCGGCAGACCGTTGGAGCACGTCGGCACTTGGCGAGGTACTCTCGAGCAGGCATGTCTTATATGCCTTGGGTCCGTTACGTGCGGAGCCGAGCGGAAGCGCGTCTGCCGGGAGAACATCGGCAGTACCGGGCGTGACTTGCAGGGGAAAGGCTGAACTGTTACATACGACTTTGGAAATTTTAAACTAACTGTTGACATTGTAAACAAAAGACTGTATAATATGTCTACAATGTAAACATGTAATGCGACAGCGAGGCAGGAACACGGAGGAATCGTATGAAAGAGTTAAGCACAGCGGAATGGAACCTGATGGAGAGCCTGTGGGAATATGCGCCAAAGGTGGGAAGCCAGATCGTGAGGGATATGGAGGAGAGAACGGGCTGGAGCAGGAGCACGACTCTGACGATGCTGCGGCGGATGACGGAAAAGGGCCTGATCCTGTGTGAGGACAGCGGGCAGATGAAGACCTATGCGCCCCTGATCGGCAGGGAGGAGGCGGCCAGGAAAGAGACGGAAAGCTTCTTGAACCGGGTGTATAACGGAAGCATCAGCCTTCTGATGAGCGGGTTTGTGGAGAGACAGAAGCTCACGGGAAAAGAGATCGAGGAACTGAAGCAGATCCTGAAAAAGGCGGAGGCAGAGCGGGAAGAGGAGTAGGCGTGCTGAGTGAATGTGCGCCTGAAGCGCACAGGGGGTGTGAGAATGTTTGAGTGGTTTATAACGTCCAGCGTATTGATCCTGGTGGTGATCCTGATCCGTTTTCTGTTTCGGAAGCGGCTGGCATTGCGGGTGCGCTATGCCCTGTGGCTGGCGGCAGTCCTGCGGCTTCTGGTGCCTGTGACGCTTCTGGAAAGCCCGGTCAGCGTGCTGAATCTGCTGCCGGGAGAGCTGCAGGCATTTATAGACGGCAGGGCAGCGGCAGAGGACGATGGGACGTCGGAGGGACAGCCGCTTCCAGCGGGGGATAGTCTGGCGGACGAAGCGGACCGGTTGACCTGGGAGAGTCGGGAGAAGGCTTCCGGAGGGGAGCAGCCTGTGCAAGACGGGAAGCAGCCGGAATCGGATCCTGCAGCAGAGGGTCCAAAAGGGACAGGCTCCGATCTTTATCCGGAGACGGAAAGCGGTGTGCTTTCCCCGGCGGAACAGGCAGAGCAGGGGGAGAACGGATACGGTGGCACGGAAAGGAAAAGGCCGGTGGACCTGGCGGGTCTTCGGAATGGGATTTATGTCCTCTGGGCGGCAGGGGCTTTTCTGTGCGCGGCGCTGGTCGTGACTGTGAATCTGGACTACAGGCGCAGGCTCCGCCGGTCCAGGCGGGCTTTTGAGGGAGAACTCACAGAATTTCTGCCCCGGAGCCTGGGAGAGAAAATGGCGTCCGGCAGAGGCGGACGGCATACCGGCCTTGAACTGTACGTGTCCGGCGCTGTGCGGACGCCCTGCCTTTTCGGACTGGCGCGGCCCGGGGTGTATCTGACGCCGGAGGCGGCTGCGGAAATGGAAAGCCTGCACTATGTGATCTGTCACGAATGTATCCATTACAGGCACCGGGACAATATCTGGGCTCTGGTGCGGGCGGCGTGCCTGTGCCTGCACTGGTATAATCCGCTGGTATGGCTGGCAGCAGCTTTGTCCAGACAGGATGGGGAGCTGGCCTGCGATGAAGAGACGATCCGGTGGCTGGGGGAGCGGGAGCGGCTGGATTACGGCATAGCGCTTCTGGACTTCTGTGCAAAGGGATCCATTCCTTTGCAGAGCGTCTCCCTGGCCACCACCATGTCCGGGGGAAAGAGAAAGCTGCGGGAACGGCTGGAACTGATCGCAAGGGCGCCGAAGAAGACAAAGGGAGCCCTGGGAGCGGCAGTGGCGCTTCTGGCCCTTGTCCTGGCTGTGACCTTTACCGGGAAGCAGGCGGCCGGGGCGGCCGGACTGGCGGACGGTAAGGTTTCTGGCGGAGATGGGCTGCCTCTGAATGATTCCAGCGCTGACGAAAGCCGGCCAGCGCCGCAGGATACTGCTCTGGGCGGCGGGGAAGCTGCGGACCAGGAGACGTCGTGGGGCTACAATGATTATACAGGATATCTGGACGAATGCCCCGGCTGGACTGCAAAGTACAGGAGCGACTTTGCCGACCAGGATTACGATAACGACGGGCTGAGGGACCGGGTATGGCGTGAGAACGTGGAGGACTGGGCCCTGGCGGATTACCGGATCGAGTTCGGAAACGGGGAGGTGCTGAGCATTGACAGCATGGGCGGAGGGCTGCCAGAGGTGCAGACCGGGGATCTGACCGGGGACGGTGTGCCGGAGATATTGTTTTCCTTAAGCTATCATTACAGCACGGACGAAACGGCTTTTGGCTCCATGGCCCTCTATGAGAAAACGGAGGAGGGCTGGCAGAGGATGGAGCTGCCGGCGGGATTCGTCAAGGATCCAGAGGGCACAGACGATTTCGGAGAGAGGAAGCGGTATCAGCCCACGATCACCTGTCATTATGAGAGGACGGGGGCGTACAGCCTCCGGGTGACCTGTTTGGAGACAGCGGAAGAAGCGCCTCTGAATGCCGAGGCAGAGTTTGACAGGGATCTCTGGGAAAACTGGATTTACAGTGATTATGACGGCAGGGACCTTGAGTGCCCGGTCTGGAAAGCGCAGCTGTGCGGGCAGGAGAACGGGTCTCCGCAGCTTTTGCTGTACGCGGCGCCGGTCTATCGCAGCGGGGATGAGATCATCCTGACGCTTCGGTACCGGGACGGCGGGCTGCACATAGAGGACGCGGCCTATTGGCGCAGCCAGGCAGAGACGCTGAATCTGGACCTGGGGGACGGGGAGGTATACTATCTTCAGGTGCGGAGCGATACGGAGGTGGGAAGCGGCCTGTTCAGGCTGGCCGGGGCGGAGCTGTACCGGGCAGTCAATGGGGCGGGAATCTTTGTCACGGCCCTGGATCTGAATGTTCCAGGAAGAAGCGCGGGCGTAAGTCCGAACCTGTACCGCGCTTCTTCTCCGGCGGGGGGACTGCAGCTTTTGGACCTGAACTTTGACGGGGCGGAGGACATCTGCCTGGCGGAAGATTATGGGGTGCCGGATATCCCATACAGCTGCTATGTGTGGGATAAAGAGCGGCAGGCGTTCTGCTATGCGGGAAAGATCTACAACGTCGATGTGGATCTGGAGACGAAGAGAATCATGGGAACAACGACCCTGGGAAACGGTGTATATGTGACCTGTTATTACCACCTGACCGGATCCTCGGGCGCTTCGGAGGCGGATACGGGCACAACGGGAGCCGGAGAGAGGCAGGAGAGCGAAAGCGGCGGTCTGAGGCTGGTCCTGGAGGGATATGACCTGGAAGACCTTTCCCCGGAGGCTGAGCTGGACCGACTCAGTCTCACATACACGGAGACGGACTATTCCCTGCCTGCGGTGGACGACTGGGACTATGAAGGCCATGAGGGCGTCCTGCACGACAGGATCGTATTCTGGAGCTATCAGGCGCTGTTAGAGCTGTACCGGTGGACGGGAGTGAAAACGGAGAGGGCCTGCGTGACGGTGACGGAGGACGGAACATTTTATTTTGGGGATACGGCGGAGGAGCTGAAGCGGGAGGATTACTTTTACAGCAGGGCGTACAGTGTGCTGGAGGCCGGGTGGACTGCCCGGTACGGGGCTCCCGCGGTCTCCCGCATGATCCTGGACCCGGAGAGAGACCCGAGAGCGGGGGTGAGGATACCGGAGCCGGACAACCTGGCGGAGATGAGCGACAAGGAGATCGTGGGATGGTATTTTGAGCGCTGGTCCCAGGCGGCCGGAAGCCTGAGCGGGCTTCCCGCAGCGGGAGAAAGGGCGGAAAGCATCGAGGAGACCATGCTCGATAATCCCCGGCTGCGCGATTTTGTGATCAGGACGGATTCGGGCCGCTATTATGAACTGTCTTATTACAGTGATGATCTGACGCGGGTACATTATATCTTCGGGCCTTACGAGGAATATCCCGCCCATTGAGGCGCCGTCTGGTCCGCAGATGCGCCGACGTGCTCCAACGGTACTGCCGATGTTCTCCCGGCAGACACGCTTCCGCTCGGTTCCGCACGTAACGGACCCAAGGCATATAGGACATGCCTGCTCGAGAGTACCTCGCCAAGTGCCGACGTGCTCCAACGGTCTGCCGGAAGAACATCGACATTACCGGGCTGAATACAACGGTGGGGGCTGAACAGTTGCAAATTTTGTAATAGACCCAGGAATTTCATTTTCATCAGGAACAATCTGTGGTATACTGGACATGGCTTAAATCTCCTTGCTGTGTGATTGTTCCTGGCAATTCAATGACACCAAAAAGGGCGGGTTTATGCCGTTGTGAAGTACACAGTGAGAGAAAGGCCTGGATATTACAATGGAGCGGAGTCGGAAGATCATACGGACCAGCCTGATCGGTATAGCGGTGAATGCTGTGCTGGTGGCGGCAAAGCTTGCGGTGGGATTGTTGTCGGGATCCATTGCGGTGCTTTTGGACGCGGTAAACAACTTAGGGGACGCCCTGTCCTCGGTGATCACCATCATCGGCACGAAGCTGGCGGGTCGGGCGCCGGACAAAAAACACCCCTATGGATACGGCCGCATCGAGTATCTGACCTCAGTGGTGATTTCCGTGATCGTGCTGACGGCGGGCATCACATCGTTAAAGGAATCCTTAAAAAGTGCGCTGCACCCCCAGGCCGCCAGCTACTCTGCGGGAGTGCTTCTGGTGATCGGGATAGCTGTGGCGGCTAAGCTTGTCTGTGGACAGTACATAAAGTCTGTGGGAAAGCAGATTCACGCGCAGACGCTGGTCGCGTCCGGGTCGGATTCCGTGTTCGATGCCATGCTGTCCCTGGGAACCCTTGCGGCAGCAGGGATCAGCGTGATCTGGGGCATCAGCCTGGAGGGAATCTTGGGAATCCTGATCTCTGCGGTGATTCTGAAAGCCGGTGTGGAGATGCTGCTGGAGACCTTGAACAGCATTATCGGCATCAGGGCGGACAGGGAGCTTTCCGAGGCGCTGAAAGCGAAAGTGAACAGCTATGACGGGGTGCTTGGAGCCTATGACCTTGCCCTGCATAATTACGGCCCCTCGGAGATCATCGGTTCCGTCCACGTGGAGGTCGAGGACAGCATGACCGCCAGAGAGATCCACAGCCTGACCCGCAGAATCGCCATGGAAGTGTACACTGCTTTCGGCATTGCTCTGACCGTGGGAATCTATGCTTCCAATACCTCGGACAGTCGGGCGTCTGAGCTAAAGAAGGACCTGGAGCAGATCGTAGGCCGATACCCGGAGATCCTTCAGATGCACGGATTTTATGCACGGGTGGACGAGAAAATGGCTACCTTTGATCTGGTCATGGATTTTAAGGCAGACGGGGCGCAGGTGAGAGAGCGCGTCCTGAATGAGCTTCGCGGGAAATATCCGGACTGGAATTTTTCTATTATACTGGATTCCGACTACAGTGACTAAAAAAAGAGAAAAAAGCAGCCGGCGGGCTGCGGAGGTGTTGAGATGTTTTGCTGGAAATGCGGCAGTAAGCTATATCCGGACGCAAAGTTCTGCGTCAACTGCGGAATGAGAATACAGAAGGAGGAGCCCGGTAAGCCGGAAGAGCCCCGGGAGGCGGAACCCGTCCGGGAGGTCTGCGAACAGGCGCCGGAGCAGAATGAGGAGAAAAAGCCCAGAAAGGGCGTGTTCCTCGCCTGCATGGCCGTGGCCGTGCTGCTGTTTCTGACAGGAGTGTCGGGCGCTTTTTATTTTGCGGGAGAAAGTGCTGCCGCTGGCGGGGAGAGCTGGGAACAGGAGAACGCTGACTGAGATGGAGAAGTGGTATGTATCGGCGAAAAAGGCGGACTTTGACGGCTGGTCGGAGGAGTTCCGCATCACTCCTGTGCTGGCCAGGATCCTGCGGAACAGGGGCCTTACCGATGAAGAGCAGGTCCGCAGGTTCCTCCGGGGGAGCTTAGAGGACTGTTATTCGCCCTGGCTCTTAAAGGATATGGAAAAAGCGGTGGATCTGATCCTGAGCGCGCTGAAAGAAAAGGTGTATTTCCGGGTCATCGGGGATTATGACGTGGACGGCATCTGTTCCTCCTATCTGCTGACCCGGGCGCTGGAGCTGCTGGGGGCCAGGGTGGATACCGCCATTCCCCACCGCATCCATGACGGCTATGGCCTGAACGATCATTTGATCCAGGAGGCGGCCCAGGCCGGTGTGGAAATGATCCTCACCTGTGACAACGGCATTGCGGCGGCGCCACAGATAGAGATGGCGGGCAGACTTGGGATCCGCGTGATCGTCACGGATCATCACGAGGTGCCCTTTGAAATAGGGGAGGACGGCAGCAGGAGAGAGCTTCTGCCCCCTGCGTCGGCCGTGATCGACCCTAAGCAGACCGGGTGCGCTTATCCGTTTCCGGGGATCTGCGGCAGTGTGGTGGCCTATAAGCTGGTCTGTGCCCTGGCGGAAAAGAGCGGCAGCGCAGCGCTGAAACGGGAATTGGGGAAATTCCTGGAGCTGGCGGCTCTGGCCACGGTGTGCGATGTGATGGAGCTTAAGGACGAAAACAGGATCCTGGTGAAAGAGGGGCTGCGGCGGATGCGCAGCACAGAGAATCCGGGCCTGAGAGCGCTGGTGGAGGTGAACGGACTGAATCTGTCAGGGCTCACTGCGTACCATCTGGGATTTGTTGTTGGCCCGTGCCTGAATGCTGCGGGCAGACTGGACACTGCCAAACGGGCTCTGGAGCTGCTGCAGAGCGCCAGCGTGGCGGAGGCCATGAGTGCCGCCAGGGAGTTAAAAGAGCTCAACGACAGCCGGAAAGACCTGACAGCCCGTGGGGTGGAGCAGGCTAAACGGTATATTTTGGAGCATGGGATGGAATCGGATAAGGTCATGGTGGTCTTTCTACCGGAGGTACATGAGAGCCTGGCGGGGATTATTGCCGGACGGATCCGGGAGCAGTTCGGCCGCCCGGTCTTTCTGCTCACCAGGGGGGAGGACGGCGTCAAAGGCTCCGGAAGATCCATAGAGGGCTATCACATGTATGATGCCATGACCCGGGTGAAGGAATATTTTACCAGATTCGGAGGCCACGCCATGGCGGCGGGGCTGTCCATGAGGGAAGAGGACATAGAGCCCCTGCGCCGGGCATTGAACGAAAGCTGCACGCTGACGGAAGAGGATTTTATCCCCAAGGTGCACATTGACGTGCCTATGCCCCTGGACTATTCCGGGGCGGAGCGCATTGCGGAGGAGCTGGAGCTTTTGGAGCCTTTCGGCGTGGGGAACCCCAAGCCCCTCTTTGCCCAGAAAGATCTGGAATTCTGTGCGGGCAGTCTGATGGGGGCGAACAGGAACTGTGCCAGATACCGGGTGCGCACGCCGGAGGGAAGCATGCGGCAGCTGTTATTTTTCGGGGATCTGGAACGGTTCCACACATTCCTGGAGGAAAGGTACGGCCCTGGGAGCGCTGCGGCGCTGTACCAGGGAGAGGGACATTTCCGGGTGTCGGCGGTCTACCAGCTCGGAAAAAATGCTTTCCGGGGAAAGACGGAAATACAGTATGTGATGCAGTATTTTTGCTGACGTGTATCCAGGGCAGGGAGGTAGGGCTTGATTCTGACAGTATCTTTGAATCCGGCGGTGGACAGAACATGCAGGCTTGACGGGCTGGCGCCGGGACAGGTGAACCGGCTTGACAGTGTGGAAAATGTGGCGGGCGGGAAGGCCGTGAACGTCACAAAGGTCTTAAGGCAGTTCCGGATCTCTGTGAAGGCGGTGGGCTTTCTGGGAGGCAGGAGCGGCCGCATGATCGAAGAGACGCTGGAGGAAATGGGCGTGGAGTGCCATTTTACGCCTGTGGACGGAGAGACCAGGACGAATGTAAATCTATTGGAGCCGGGCGGAAGAGTGACGGAGCTATTGGAGCCGGGGCCGGCGATCACAGAGAAAGAGCTGGGCATGTTCTTAAAACAGTTCACGGGCTGTGTGGAGAGCTGTAAGATCGTGGTGCTGTCCGGAAGCATTCCGGCCGGCGTGCCGCAGGACATTTACGCGGCCCTGATCCAGCTCTGCAATCTGTCGGGCTGTAAGGCCGTCCTGGACACCTCGGGGGAGGCGCTGGCCAGGGGGATCCAGGCGGGGCCTTATCTGGTGAAGCCGAACCGCAGGGAGCTGGAGACGCTGGCGGGACGAAAGCTGGAAAGCCTGACTTCGCTGGAGGAAGCGGCCCGGCAGCTTTTAAAGCAGGGAGTGAAAAAGGTGGTGGTATCCCTGGGGGAGGAGGGGCTTTTCTATGTGGACGGACAGAAGACCCTCCGGCAGGAGGCCGCAAAGGTAAAGGCCGTCAATACAGTGGGCTGCGGGGATACGGTGGTGGCCTCTCTCTGTATGAGCGAGCTTGCAGAAGAGGAAGCGGAAACGGCGCTGAAAAAGGCGGCGGCCCTCTCGGCGGCCAACGCTGCGACCAGAAAGAACGGGGAGATCCCCATGGAGACATACCT
>CANRMK010000054.1 GCA_947631715.1 uncultured Acetatifactor sp. | reverse complement strand
ATCGCAACGGGACTGGAGGAGGTTTCGGCAAATCCCGTGCAGAACCGCCTTGGCGCAGGGACGGCGTTCCGTCAGCCTACAGCGCACCTGACGCCCAACTCTCTGAAAGGAATGGGCATTCAGCCTCAACCTGGGGTACAGCCCGGGGCCGGCCAGCAGGTAAGGCCGATACAGGGGATCCAGAAGCCTGTGGATATCCGCAGCTCGGTGGAGGAGAAATCCTTAAAGATTCCGGATTTCCTGCAGAGAAAATAGCGTGAGACATAGTGCTTATAAGAGCGAAATAAGGACAGCTTTCGGGCTGTTCTTTTTTTATGCTTTTTTCTGTCGAAAGAAACGCTTGATTTTCACTCTGTCTTTGACAAATTTCCTTTCTGAACCGTCTTATAATCATTATGAAAAGGATGAGGCCGATGTATTATGAGCTTTATGCAGACAGTCTGTTTCTGGTCAATTTTGTGATGAACCTCTACCTCCTGATCCTGGTGGACCGAAGCGCGCTCCGCACTGCCACGCGGGGACGGCTGCTTCTGGGGGCCGCGGTGGGAGGCGGCTGCAGTCTGCTGCCCTTTGTGCTGCCGGGGCCTGCCCTGTTGAGGAGCGTGCTGGCGGCGGCTGCCGGAACGTTGGGGATGTTGTATGCGGCATTCCCTGTAAGGGGATTCAGAATGTTTCTTAAGCTTATGGAAAAGCTGCTCCTGTACTCTTTCTGCATGGGAGGGGCGCTGCTGTTTCTGATCCGCAGCCTGCCGGGAATCCGAAGTTTTCTCACAGGTATTTTCGGAATCCTCGGGGTGGGGGGAGTACTCTTCCTGTTTCTTGGGAGGTTCCGTGAGGAACATGGGGAAAAGCAGAGCATCTGTCGGGCAGAACTGATCTGCGGGGATCTGCGCCTTAAGGTGAACGCCCTGATGGACTCCGGCAATTCTCTGGTGGAGCCCGTGAGCGGGGAACCGGTGTGCATTGTGGACCGTTCTGTCATGGAGCGCCTTTTGGATGCGCTGCCGGCCGGCTGCCGGGCCATTCCCTACCACAGCATCGGAGTGCGGAAAGGGATCCTGGAGGGAAAGCTCTTGCCGGAACTGATACTCGACCTGGGGGGGATCCGGAGGAAGTTCGTCCGGGTCTGGATCGCAGTGAGTCCCCAGGGGATCGGCGCCGCGGAAAATGCGGAGGCGGAATCCGTAAAAATGATAATCAATCCCGGACTCCTTGGGAGCCAATGAGCGGGAGAGCCGAATGGACGGCAGAATGAGAGGATATATGATATTCAAAGTGGCATTACCTGGTAAGATCAGGTTCAGAATGGTACACAGAGAGGGCATCTTTCTGCAGAGGCAGGGAGAGGTCCATTATATAGGCGGCGCGGAGGTGCTGCCGCCGCCCCTTGAATTGGAGCAGGAGAGCAGGGTCATAAACGATCTTGGGACGGAGATCGATGCGGAGGCAAAGGCCACGCTGATCGAGCACAATCTGAGGCTGGTGGTCTACATCGCAAAGAAATTTGACAATACCGGGGTGGGAGTGGAGGATCTGATCTCCATCGGGACGATAGGCCTCATAAAGTCCATAAACACCTTTAACCCCGAAAAGAACATCAAGCTGGCCACCTATGCCTCCAGGTGCATTGAAAATGAGATCTTGATGTACCTGAGAAGAAATAACAAGACAAAGCTGGAGGTGTCCATCGATGAACCGCTGAATGTGGATTGGGATGGGAACGAACTGCTTCTGTCGGATATCCTGGGGACAGACGAGGATGTGATCTACCGCGATATTGAGAACGAGGTGGAGCGGAAGCTTTTGATGGGGGCGGTGAGCAAGCTGTCCGACCGGGAGAAGACTATTATCAGGCTCCGATTCGGGCTGGGGACGCGGGACGGCCAGGAAATGACCCAGAAAGAGGTGGCCTCCCTGCTGGGGATCTCCCAATCCTACATATCGCGCCTGGAAAAAAAGATCATGCGCCAGCTGAAAAAGGAGATGAGCAGCCATATTTAGGGTTGGCAAACCGGGCGGAATAGGCTATAATAGATAAGGATTGAAAAGTTTTTTGCCGCTTGAACGTGCAAGAGGTTGACTATGATAGAACGCCGGGATATCCTTTCTATGGAATTTTTAAAAAAATCAGAGTTTACGGGCTGCCATCAGGGCATGCGTTACCGTCTGGAGGGAGTCCCGGCAGATGAGGGCAGGAGGCTTCGGGCCACGGTTTGGCCGGAGCCTTTCAATTTTTTCAAGACGCCAGAGGAGGAAAAGGAGAGCGCGGAGTTCTCCTTTGACGAGGACGGCGTGACCGATGCGGTGGCATGGATGAATGACAGGCTTTTTGAAGAGAAAGAAAGATGGGAGCATGCCGGCGGAGGCTGGGACCGGTATTGACGGTTTTTGTCTGCTTCCCTGTCCGGGATCCGTGCCGGAAAGATGACCGGAGTAAGACGATATGTTAAAATATATATACAGGGACCTTGTCTCGGTCTTGAGATATCTTCCCTATGGACTGATGCTTGGGATACCGGCGGCTGCTGTATCTCTGATTTTTGACAGGCGGAAACGTGAGAAGAATGAGGCTCTTCCTAAGGGGACAGTCTCAAAAGGGGCGGTCTCAAAAGGGGCAGTTTCAAAGGCTGTTTTTGTGCTGTATATGGCGGTGCTGCTGGTGATCACCTTTCTCTCCAGAGAGAGCGGCAGCAATGCGGGCACTGCAGATCTGGAGCTGTTCTCCACCTGGGGGATCAATACAAGGAACAATGCCTATGTAGTGGAGAACGTGCTTTTGTTTATTCCGTGGGGGATTACCTGCTGTATGGCCTTTCCGGCTGCAGGGAGATTTTTCCCCTGCGTCTTTTTGGGCGCTCTGACCAGTGTGATGATAGAGTGCCTGCAGCTTGTGACGGGGAGAGGGGTCTTCCAGGTGGACGACATTATGACCAATATACTGGGGGCGGCCGGGGGCTGTATCCTGTATTGGGCGGCAGTTTGGCTGTTCCGCAGGAGAAAGACTGGAAAAAGCTGAAAACGACTAGAAACGGTTAGGAAGACTAGAAACGATTAGAAACGGTTAGAAAAGGCTAGAAACGACTAGAAATAGTTAGAAAAGGTCAGAAAAGGCTAGGAACGGTCAGGAAAGGCTGGGAAAGGCTAAGAACGTTCAGAAAGAAAGGACAGGGCTGTGTGGGCATTCCGCCGCAGCCGGCAGAGGGCGCATTTTATGAAGTACAGACAGGACAAGAACGGCAGCCAGATCTCCCAGCTGGGGTACGGCTGTATGCGTTTTACCAAAAAGGGGAACGCCATCGATTATAAAAAGGCGGAGAGAGAGGTGCTTCTGGCCATTGAGCGGGGAGTCAACTATTTTGACACTGCCTATGTGTACCCCGGAAGCGAAGAGTGCCTGGGGCGGATCCTGGACGAAAATCACTGCCGGGATAAGGTGAATATCGCCACAAAGCTTCCCCAGTATATCGTGCGCTCCTCCGGGGCCGTGGATAAGATCTTCCGGGAGGAACTGTCCCGCCTGCGCACGGATCACATCGACTATTACCTGATGCATATGTTTACGGACGATACGGAGTGGGAGCACTTAAAGACGCTCCGGATCGAAAACTGGATCGAGAGACAGAAGGCGGAGGGCCGCATCCGCAATATCGGCTTTTCCTTTCACGGCAGCACGGAGATATTTCTGAAGATCCTGAACGCCTACGACTGGGATTTCTGCCAGATCCAGTATAATTATCTGGACGAGCATACCCAGGCGGGACGGCGGGGGCTGCAGGCGGCCGCCCAAAAGGGGATACCGGTCATTATCATGGAACCGCTCAGGGGCGGAAAGCTGGTGAATCTGCCGGACAAGGCAAAGCAGGCCCTCGCCTCGGACAGCAAGGGATACACCCCGGCAGAGCTGGGGCTGCGCTGGCTGTGGAACCAGCCGGAGGTCACCTGTGTGCTCTCCGGCATGAATTCCGAAGAAATGGTGGAGGAAAATGCGCGCATCGCGTCCGATGCCGGACCGGGACAGTTCACGGAGGAAGACCTTAAGATCGTTGAGCAGATCAAGCAGATCATACATGAAAAAGAGAAAGTGGGCTGTACGGGCTGCCGGTACTGTATGCCCTGCTATAAGGGAGTGGATATCCCGGCTGTCTTCTACTATTACAATCTGATGTATATGGAGAAAAAATCCTCGGCCCGCTTTGAGTTCGCCCAGAGCATGGGAATGCGCAGGGATCCGGGCTTTGCCTCCCAGTGCGTGGGCTGCGGCAGATGCGAGGAGAGGTGCCCGCAGCATATCAATATTCGGGAAAAGCTGAAAGAGGCGGACAGGGAGTTAAGGCCGCTTCCCTATAAGCTGGCCATTGATGCGGCCCGGAAGATGCTGAACAAAAAATTAAAAGGATAGCGCACATAGTCGCAAGGAGGAATCACAGATGCAAGTGCTGATGATCAACGGAAGCCCGCGGGCTAAGGGGAATACGGCGATAGCCCTGCACGAGATGGAGAAAGTCTTTCATGGAGAGGGGATCGAAACGGAAATTGTACAGATCGGAAATCAGGATATCCGTGGCTGTATCGCCTGCAATTCCTGCAAAAAGAAAGGGAAGTGCGCGTTTGATGACCTTGTGAACGAGACGGCGCCGAAGTTCGAGGCCTGCGACGGACTGGTCATCGCAAGCCCGGTATATTACGGCTCCGCCAACGGGACGCTGATCTCGTTCCTGGACCGGCTTTTCTACAGCACGCCTTTTGACAAGACGATGAAAGTGGGAGCCGGGGTAGTGGCGGCAAGGCGCGGCGGCCTGTCGGCCACGTTCGATGAGCTGAACAAATATTTTACCATTTCCGGTATGCCTGTCGCTTCGGGACAGTATTGGAACAGTATCCACGGCATGGAGGCGGGAGAGGCCAGTCAGGACGAGGAAGGTCTGCAGGGAATGCGGACGCTGGCCGCGAACATGGCCTTTCTCATCAAGAGCATAGCCCTGGGAAAGGAAAAGTACGGCCTTCCCGAAAAGGAACCTTTCCACCGGACAAATTTTATCCGATAAAGAATGGAAAAGGGGCGCTTTACGCCGTCAGGTAGTTCCGCATGGTCCGCAGGGCATTCTTCTCCAGCCGGGACACCTGGGCCTGGGAGATGCCGATGGTCTCCGCCACCTCCATCTGGGTCCTGCCCTCAAAGAACCGCAGGGAGATGATCTCGTGCTCCCTGGGATTGAGGCGCTTCATGGCCTCGCTTAAGGACAGGTGCTCTACCCAGGTCTCTTCCTTGTTCTTTTTGTCGCTGATCTGGTCCATGACGTATAAGGTATCGCCGCCGTCGGTGAAGATGGGCTCATAAAGGCTCATGGGGTTCTGGATAGCGTCCAGGGCATAGGCGATGTCCTCCTTGGCGATACCGATCTCTCCGGCGATCTCTTCGATGGTGGGTTCCTTTAGATTCTTCCGGGTCAGGCTCTCCCGGGCGTAGATGGCCTTGTAGGCGGTGTCCTTTAGGGAGCGGGATACCCGGATGCTGCTGTTGTCCCGCAGGAATCGGCGGATCTCCCCAATGATCATGGGCACCGCGTAAGTACTGAATTTTACGTTCAGAGAAGAATCGAAGTTATCGATGGCCTTGATCAGGCCCACGCAGCCGATCTGGAAAAGATCGTCCACGTTCTCGCTGCTGGAGGAAAACCGTTTGATGACACTTAAGACCAGCCGGAGATTTCCCTCGATATACGCCTCTCTGGCTTTTTCATCGCCGGCCTCGATCCTCTGAAAAAGCGCTTCTTTTTCCTCGGCCTTTAACAGGGGCAGTTTGGAAGTATTCACACCGCAGATCTCAACTTTACTCTGTGTCATTGCTCCTCTTTTCCGCAGCTTTTAAGACGTCTGCTTGTTTCTTTTTTTCCACACTGGTAGTATGTGCCCGCAAATTGAAATTATTCTCCGGATCCTGAAAGGGAACTGCCATTATTTTCCGTTCATTTGGCCGGCCCCGCCGCATATATTGAAATAAAAATGGGAGAGAAGGCCCTGATCCCGGAAAGCGCCGGACGGATCGGGGCGGAATGCAAAATGCTGTATTCTGAATTAAAGTGCAAGGATGTGATCAATACCAGGGACTGCAAAAAGCTGGGAAAGGTGTGCGACATCGAGTTCGACCCCTGCAGCGGCTGTATCTGTAAGATTATGGTCCCGGGCTGCAACAGGATATTGAATTTTCTCAACTGCGAACCCAATATAGTGATCCCTTTTAAGAATATCTGCCAGATCGGGCCCGATATCATACTGGTTGACATCTCATGCTGATTTAGTATAAAATATCCATGGGTGGGAAATGTCCTGGCCCGATGCGGTAAGAAAAGGGGGATGCACATATGAAGTGTCCATATTGCAGTCATGAAAATACGAGAGTGATCGATTCCAGACCGGCGGACGACAACAGCTCCATCAGGCGCCGGCGGGCCTGCGACGAGTGCGGGAAGCGTTTTACCACCTATGAAAAGGTGGAGACCATTCCCCTCATCGTGATCAAGAAGGACAATAACAGGGAGCTTTACGACCGCTCCAAGATAGAGCAGGGCGTGCTGCTCGCCTGCAGGAAACGTCCTGTCAGCGCTCAGCAGATCACGGACCTGGTGGATCAGGTGGAGAACGAGATCACCAGCCGGGAGGACAAGGAGATCTCCAGCCAGGTCATCGGAGAGCTGCTCATGAACAAGTTAAAGAATCTGGACGCGGTGGCTTATGTGCGTTTTGCCTCTGTGTACAGGGAATTCAAGGACGTGAACACCTTTATGGATGAACTGAAAAAGGTGCTGGAGTAACGAGGCAGAAGAAAAGGGAAATGCCATAGGTGCAGTGCGTATTTGATGCAGGGACTGCCGCATGGGACAGATCAGCGATCTGTCCGGGCGGCGGCCCCTGTTTTTGCGAAGAACCGGTTCAGGCAGAACAGATAGAGAAATCCCAGTGACAGCTGGCTGGCCAAAAGCCCCCAGAGATAGCCCCTGATCCCGAAGCGGGGGACGGCGAGGAACACGAAAGCCAGCCGGATCAGGAGACACGCCACGTTCATAAGGAAGATGTGTCCCGCCATGCCAAGTCCCTGCAGAATGCTGGACAGAGTAGTGTCCAGGTAGAGGAAAGGCGCGATAAAGCCCAGCGTGGTGATAAAGTAGCCCGCCAGAGGGCTTCCGAACAGGGCGTTTCCGGCCCACCGGCCTCCGGACACAAAGATGCACAGGCAGAGAAAGCCCATCAGCCCGCAGTATTTTATTGTGCGGACAGTGTATTTTTTGACCGCCTCGATGTTTCCCAGGACATAGTTCTCGGAGATCATGGGAAGCAGCAGTACGGCCACGGAGCTGGTCAGCGCATTCGGGAAAAAGATAAAGGGCATTGCCATGCCGGTCAGGACCCCGTAAACACTGAGGGCGGTGGTGGGATCGCAGCCATAGAGGCGCAGCCTGGCCGGGATCGACACGGACTCCACGCTCTGCAGCAGATTCAGCACGATGCGGTTGGCGGTAAGGGGAAGCGCCATGGCGAAGAGCCTGCGGTATAAGTCCCGGTTCAAAGCGCCGCTTCCCAAAAGGGCTTTTGAGCGGCCGGCCTGCAAGCTGCCGCGGTAACAGTGGCGGATAGCGAAAAGGGACAGCAGCATGGAGAAAAATTCCCCTGCGGACAGCCCCAGCACAGCTACGTTTACGGAGGGTGCAATGCCTTTGGAGAGGCTGGCAGCGGAAACTATGTATACGCAGCCCACCCTGGTGATCTGTTCCACCAGCTGGGAGGCGGAGGGCAGCCCGGCTTTCTTGATGCCGTAAAAGTAGCCGTTGACGCAGGCGTGGACGGCGCTTAACGGGATAGATACGGACAGGATCCGCAGCATATCCGCGGTGCGCGGCTCCTGCAGCAGCGCCGAGGCGATCGGGTCCGCCAGATGCCAGACCAGGAGGCCGCACAGCGCCGAAAGCGGCAGGGAAACGCTCATGCCTATGGCGAGGGGACACAGAGAGGGCTTCCTCTCCCGGGCGGCCTGCTCGGCCACCAGCTTTGAGATGGCTGTCTGATAGCCGGAGGCGGTCAGGGCAAAGGAGAGGGAGAGAACGGGAGACAGCAGCTGATAGAGGCCCATTCCCTCTTCCCCGAACAGTCTGGACAGGTAGATCCGGTAAAAAAAGCCGATGGTGCGGCTCACAAGTCCGGTCACGGTCAGAATGGCCGTTCCCAGGATCAGAGGATGTCTTTTTCGTGTCTTCATGGCAATCGTTTGGCGGAGCGCTTTTTCTCAATTATATTCTGAACGGACAGTTGACAGAACAGGACCATGGTGTTATATTATTTATGAATTCCTAGTAAAATGGTATAAATTGAGGTGATTAGCGAAGACTAACAGGAATCCAATCATATGGGAAAAGAGGTAAGGAACATGATATATCTGGACAATGCGGCCACCACAAAGACCGCGCCCGAGGTGGTGGAGGCAATGCTCCCGTATTTTACGGAATGCTACGGCAATCCCAGCACGGTGTACGGCCTTGGCTCAGAGGCGAAGAAAGCGGTGAATCAGGCCAGGAGGACCATTGCGGACGCGATCGGCGCCAAGCAGGAGGAGATCTATTTTACAGCCGGCGGATCCGAGGCGGATAACTGGGCGCTGAAAGCGGCGGCGGAGGCGTACAGCGCAAAGGGGAAGCATATCATCACCACCAAGATCGAGCACCACGCCGTTCTGCACACCTGCCAGTATCTGGAGAAGCAGGGCTTTGAGGTGACTTATCTGGATGTGGACGGGGACGGTCTGGTGGATATAGAGGCTCTGAAAGCGGCGATCCGCCCTGACACGATCCTGATCAGCATTATGTACGCCAACAACGAGATCGGCACCATAGAGCCCATTGCACAGATCGGGGCCATCGCAAAGGAGAAAGGGATCCTGTTCCACACAGATGCGGTGCAGGCTTTCGGGCAGGTGCCTTTGAATGTAGATGAGCTGAATGTGGATATGCTCAGCGCCAGCGCCCACAAGCTGAACGGGCCAAAGGGCATCGGTATGCTGTATATCCGCACCGGCGTGAAGATCCGCTCCTTTGTCCACGGCGGCGCCCAGGAGAGGAGCCGCAGGGCCGGAACGGAGAATGTGCCCGGCATCGTTGGATTCGGCGCGGCGGTAAAAAGAGCTGTCGCAGGACTGGACGAAAAAATCAGGAAAGAGACGATTCTTCGGGATTATCTGATAGAGCGCATTGAGAAAGAAATCCCCTACTGCAGGCTGAACGGCCACAGGACGAAGCGGCTTCCCGGAAATGTGAACTTTGCGTTCCAGTTCATCGAGGGAGAGTCCATGCTGATCATGTTGGACATGAAAGGGATCTGCGCTTCCAGCGGCTCCGCCTGCACGTCAGGCTCCTTAGATCCCTCCCATGTGCTCCTGGCCATCGGACTGAAGCACGAGATTGCCCACGGCTCCCTGCGCCTGACGCTGAATGAGGAGAACACGAAAGAAGAGATGGATTTCGTGGTAGATGAGCTCAAGAAGATCGTCCAAAGGCTCCGTGAGATGTCGCCCCTTTATGAGGACTTTGTGAGAAAGCAGGGGTGATCCCGGACGCCTGCGGCAGGAAACGGAGTGCAGGACTGCCGGGAGGAAGACCTTATGAGAGATCAGGGCTGGTCATGAGGCAGGATACCCGTGGGCAGCGTAGATTTTGATAAGTAGGAATGGCTGCCGCCAGGCAGCGGAAAGAGGACATTATGTATAGCGAGAAAGTGATGGATCATTTTCAGAATCCCAGGAATGTGGGAGAGATAGAGAACGCCAGCGGCGTGGGCACGGTGGGAAACGCCAAGTGCGGGGACATTATGCGGATCTTTCTGGATATCGATGACAACGGTATCGTGAGGGACGCAAAGTTCAAGACTTTCGGCTGCGGCGCGGCAGTGGCCACCAGCTCCATGGCCACGGAGCTGGTGAAGGGCAAGACCATTCAGGAGGCCCTGCAGGTGACGAACAAGGCGGTCATGGAGGCTCTGGACGGGCTGCCTCCCGTGAAAGTGCACTGTTCCCTGCTTGCGGAGGAGGCCATTCACGCAGCACTCTGGGATTATGCGGAGAAACACGGTATTGTGATCGAGGGCCTGGAAAAGCCCAAGAACGATATCAGCGAGGGCGAGGAAGAAGAGCAGTATTGACAAAGCGAAAAATAGTGATCTCGATCATAATGGGAATGATCATAAGCTTCTGCT
>CANRMK010000053.1 GCA_947631715.1 uncultured Acetatifactor sp. | reverse complement strand
TCTCTCAATTCGGCGGCAGCTTCAAAATTCAGGTCCGCCGCGGCCCGCTGCATCTTCTTCTGTACTTCGGCGATCAGTTTCTCAAGCTCCTTGCGGCTCATGGACTCGGGATCCTTTTCAAACTGCAGCTCTTCCTTTGCAATGACCTTGGAGATGCTGATCAGCTCCCGGACGGCTTTCCGTATGGTCTGGGGCGTAATGTTATGCTCCTCGTTATACTTCATCTGGATCTCCCGGCGGCGGTTCGTCTCATCCAGGGCGGTCCGCATGGAGTCCGTGATCGTATCTGCGTACATGATCACATGGCCGTCCGCATTCCGGGCTGCCCGTCCAATGGTCTGGATCAGAGATGTGCTGCTCCGAAGAAAGCCCTCCTTATCCGCATCCAGGATCGCCACCAGCGATATCTCCGGAATGTCCAGCCCCTCCCGCAAAAGGTTGATCCCGACCAGCACATCGAACACATCCAGGCGCATGTCCCTGATGATCTCCGCCCTCTCCAGGGTGTCGATATCCGAATGCAGATATTTTACCCGGATCCCCACCTCTTTCATGTAATCCGTCAGATCCTCCGCCATGCGCTTTGTGAGCGTCGTGATCAGGACCTTGTTATGCTTTTCCGTCTCTTTGTTGACCTCGCCGATCAGATCGTCGATCTGTCCCTCCACAGGGCGCACGTCCACTTTTGGATCCAGAAGTCCTGTAGGCCGGATAATCTGCTCCGTCCGCAGAAGTTCATGGGCCTCCTCATAATCCGACGGCGTGGCAGACACGAACATCATCTGATCGATATGGGACTCAAATTCCTCAAAGTTCAGGGGACGGTTGTCCAGCGCCGAGGGCAGCCGGAAGCCGTAATCCACCAGTGTAGTCTTTCGGGAGCGGTCTCCGGCGTACATTCCTCTGATCTGGGGAATCGTCATATGGGACTCGTCTATGATGATCAGAAAATCGTCCGGGAAAAAGTCCATCAGCGTCATGGGCGGCGCTCCGGGCGGCATGCCGTTCAGATGCCGGGAGTAGTTTTCTATCCCGGAGCAGAATCCGGTCTCCCTGAGCATTTCCACATCAAAATTGGTCCTCTCGGCAATGCGCTGGGCTTCGATAAGCTTATCCTCCCCTTTAAAGTACCGGACCCTCTCCTCCAGCTCCTTTTCAATATTGTCGCAGGCCGCCCTGATCTTATCCTGAGATACTACATAGTGGGAGGCCGGAAAAATGGCAATATGGTTCAGAGAGGCATGGACCTTTCCCGAGAGAGGCTCTACCTCGGCGATCCTATCTATCTCATCCCCGAAAAATTCGATGCGTATCAGATAATCTCCGCCCTGGGCAGGGTATACTTCTATCACATCCCCGTGAACTCTGAAACACCCTCTCTGGAGATCCAGTTCGTTTCTGGTGTACTGTATATCCACCAGTTCCCTCAGCACCTGGTCCCGGTCCCTGACCATGCCCGGGCGCAGGGAGACCACCATGTCCTGATATTCGTCAGGACTTCCCAGGCCGTAAATACAGGACACGCTGGCCACAACGATCACATCCCTGCGCTCTGTCAGGGAAGCGGTAGCGGACAGCCGCAGCTTGTCGATCTCATCGTTGATGGCAGAGTCTTTCGCAATATATGTGTCGGAGGACGGCACATAAGCCTCCGGCTGATAATAGTCGTAATAGGACACAAAGTACTCCACCGCATTCTCCGGAAAGAACTCCTTAAACTCACCATAGAGCTGTCCGGCAAGAGTTTTGTTGTGTGCAATGACCAGGGTCGGTTTATTCAGCGCCTGGATCACGTTTGCCATGGTAAACGTCTTGCCGGAGCCGGTAACCCCCAGCAGAGTCTGGAACTGGTTTCCCGCCTGGAAGCCCTTCACCAGCTCCTCAATGGCCCGGGGCTGATCTCCGGTGGGACGGTACTCGGAATGCAGTACAAAATGATCCACTGAAATCTTCTCCTTTCCGCCCGGCTGTTATATGTAACAGTATAGCAGAATCAAACAAAAAAGTACAGAGCAAAATCGAACCTTTGTTCTGTACTTTCCATGCTCCGGTTTCCGATGATGTTATTTCTGCGTCATCATTTCCCGCAGTACCTCTTTCGCTTTCTCCAGCTGATTGTCAGGATGATCCGGTTCGGCATAGTACGCTTCGCCGTCAAATTCGCAGACAATATCCGGTTCAATGCCCTTGCCGTGGATATTGTTCCCTGCAGGCGTAAAGTAAGCGCTGGTCGTGATCTTAACGGCGGAGCCGTCCTTTAGCGGTATGATCTGCTGTACGATCCCCTTGCCGAAAGTAGTCGTACCCACCAGCCTGCCCAGCCCGTAGTCCTTGATGGCGCCCGCCATGATCTCTGCGGCGCTGGCGGAATTTCCGTCCACCAGAACCACAAGCGGCACCTGAAGCTCGCGGTCTCCATCGCAGGTATACTCCTCTCTATTGCCCGCCTTATCCTCGGTATAAACGATCAGGCCCTGCGGAAGGATCATCTTGCACATATCCACCACGGCGTCAAGGTTCCCTCCCGGGTTTGCCCTCAGATCCAGGATCATACCTTTCATGCCGGAACCTTTTGCCACGGCCAGCGCCTCGGCGAACTGATCCACGGTAACCGCATCGAACTCCGTGACCTCAATATAAGCCATTCCGTCTTCCATCATAGTCAGGTTGACGGTGGGCGCCTCCACTTTTGCCCTGGTAAGCGTAAATTCCATATAGTCGTTCTCGCCCTCGCGGATGACTGTCAGCGTCACTTCCGTTCCCTCAGGCCCCTTGATCTTAGCGATGGCTTCTTCCAGCGTCATGCCGGCAACCTCCTCGCCGTCCACCGCATAGATCAGGTCATCGGGCCGCAGCCCTGCAGCCTCCGCAGGCGCTCCATCCATTACACCCGTGATCATGGGAAGCCGCGTCTGGGTATCCTGCATCATATACGCACCGATGCCGGAATAGATTCCCTCTGTCTCTTCCATAAAGGTTGACAGCTCTTCCGCAGAATAGTAGACGGAATAAGGGTCATCTAAAGCTTCCATCAGCCCCCGGTAGATCCCGTCCTGAAGCTCCTCATTCCCCACCTCGTCCAGGTAATAATACTTGTCGATAATCTTTTCGAGCTTCTGAAGCTTCTCTACCAGATCCCTGTCCACAGCAGAGCCTTTCTCCAGTGCCGCACGCCCTCCGGTCCCCACTCCGTCTGCCAAGCTCTGCATTCCGATCCCCACATAGACAACCGCCATGATCAGAAGCGCTCCGCCAAGCCCAGCGATCAATCCTGCCAGGAACAGGCCGCACCCGCTCTTTCTGTCTTCTTTTGTCACATCTTTACCGGCTTTTTCCGAAGAATCCCTGTCAAAATACTTTTCGTTCCCGTCCATTCATATCCCCGCTTCCCTATATCACTGTTTCAGATAGTTCCAAGGAGAAACATAAGAGCCGTTGAGCCTCACGCTGAAATGCAGATGATTGCCCGTTGAGCGCCCTGTGCTTCCCACTGCAGCGATCGTTTCGCCTTTTACAACAACATCGTCCTTTTTCACATACAGCTCGGACGCATGCATATAAATGGTGTACAGCCCATCGCCATGATCGATCATCACATAATTTCCCATGGTCGCGCTGTAGGCAGCCGCTGCTACCTTTCCGTCATACGCGGCATAGATCGCCGTCCCCTTAGGCGATGCAAAGTCCACTCCATTATGGAACTGCTCTATTCCCAGAGTGGGATGTATCCTGTTTCCATAGTCGTCCGAAACCCTGGTGTAAGAAGCCAGGGGAAATTTGAACATACCGCCGTCATAGGACAGCACAGTCCCGTTGTTGGCCAGCAGCTTTTTCTTTTCCTCCTTGATAGCCTCCTCCAGCGCCGATATTTCAGCCTCCTGGGCAGCTATTTCCTCCTGCAGCTCCTTTATGGCCTGTTCTTTGTTGTTGATATCCGTTTCATAGCTGATGATGTCACGGTTTTTCTGATCGATCAGCTCTTCCAGGTTCTGCTGTTCCTGCTGTGCATTTACCTTTGTCTGATCCAGTATTTCCTTTTCCAGCTCCAGCTGTTCCATGCACAGCTCCACATATTCCCTGACATTCTTATAATCCTGCCACATATTCTGCTCATAGGCAAGCACTTTCTCGGCATAATTCGCACGGTTCAGAAAATCGCTGAAGCTTCCGGCAGTCAGCAGTACATCTATCACCCGCTGATTCCCTTTCTCATATGTAAATCGGATATAGCGGATAATGGCATCCTTTTGAGATTCCTCTTTCTCCCGGGCCAGGGCCAGTTCTTCCTGTGTCCGGGTAATGTCCGCTTCTTTCTCTGTTATCTGCCTCTGCAGCTCCGTCACCTTATCCTCGATCACGGCCAGGCTGCTGTCCAGCTCCGTCACATAGCTCTTTAGATCCGAGCGCTTTGACTCCAGCTGCTTCTTCAGCTGCTGCAGATCCGTAAGACCGTGCTGCAGATTCTCCTTATCTTTCTTGGCCTGCTCCACCTGATCTTCCTTTTCCCGTATGCTGTCAGACGTTAAGGAAGAGGTTGCTGCAGATACACGGATCTGCCCGGCCGCCAACCCTATGATAACACAGAGCAGGACCGGCAGGACCCGGAAAATTCTGGTTGTTCTTTTCATAAGCCCAATCCTATACGCGCAAATGTTTTCTGACGGTGATAATGCTTCCAAAAAAACCGATGCCCACGCCCATGATCAATGACACAGGCGTCAGCGTATGGAAGATCTCCTCCACGGACAGGAAGCTCAGGAAATTTGACAATACGCTGAATCTCTCCATAACATATGTCAATGCATAGTTATATATACTGTATATGACCGCGAGAGGGATCCCGGCGCCTGCCAGCCCGATCAGCATACCCTCGATCACAAAGGGCGCACGCACAAAAAAGTCTGTGGCGCCGATATATTTCATAATATTGATCTCCGCGGAGCGCACGGAAATACCGATCGCCACCGTATTGCTGATCAAAAAGATGCTGACTGCCAGCAGGATCACAATGATTCCCAGGGAAATATACGCGATCAGCAGGTTCGCGCCGCTTAAGGTGTCTGCAGTCACCGCAGAATAATTTACACTCCGCACCTCCGGTTTGGACTCCAGCCAGGTCACCAGAGCGCTCTGCATGGATACGTCGCTTAAATATATCTCATAGCTGTTCTCGCCGGCCAGCGGATTCTCCGGGAACCCCTCCGCATACATCTCTCCGTAGGAATCTGTAGCCCATTTCTTCCATGCCTCTTCGTCGGACACAAAGACCACCTTTGACACCTCGGGGCGTCTGGCGATCTCCTGGCCGATCTCCTCCAGCCGTTCGTCCGATGGAAGCTGTTCCGGGGTATGGCTCACACAGCCGTCCGCAAAATGGCCCTCCTTTTCATTGTAGACCCCCTCCTCCGAGTGAAAATATACTGTCAGGGATACTCCCTCCTCTACTTTCATCACGATGCTCTGGAAGTTTGTCACGATCGCGTAAAAAATGCCGAACAGAAACAGGCAGGCGGATATGGTGGCCACAGAAGCCAGCGAGTACCACTTATTCCGAAAGATATTGGCAAATCCCTGCCTGATCGTATAGAAGAGTGTACTAATCTTCATCTATGTACTCGCCTCCCTCCTCATCGCTGACGATCACGCCTTTCCGCATTGTGATCACGCGTTTGTGCATGGCATTTACGATCTCCCTGTTATGGGTCACAACAACTACCGTAGTGCCGCTCTCGTTGATCTCCTCCAAAAGCCGCATGATCTCCCAGGAATTCTTGGGATCCAGATTTCCCGTGGGCTCATCCGCAAGCAGTATCGAGGGATTGTTGATCAGCGCCCTGGCCATGGCCACTCTCTGCTGCTCGCCGCCGGACAGCTGTCTGGTCTTTGCCTTGTACTTTCCCGCCAGTCCCACCGTCGCCAGGATCGTCGGTACATTCCGCCGTATCTCGGACGGCGGCGTCTGCACGATCCGCTGGGCAAAAGCGACATTCTCATAGACGTTCCTGTCATTCAAAAGGCGGAAATCCTGGAACACGACGCCGATATTCCGGCGGAATTTCGGCACCTGCCTATGGCGCAGCCTGCCCAGATCATGTCCCATAACATAAACACTGCCGCTGGTAGCAGTAAGCTCCCGCAGCAGAAGTTTGATCAGTGTGGATTTCCCGGAGCCGGTCTCTCCGACAATGAATACAAATTCTCCTCTTCCTATGCTGAGAGTAACGCCGTTCAAGGCAGGGGAACCGGTAGTGTACGCCTTGCTGACATTATCCAGAAAGATAACTCCGTTTTCTTCTATCATCTCTTCCCGTCTTCTTCGCAACATCTCTTTTTTCGACATCCGTACTCCTCCAATGCTTTGTCGCTGTCATTTATGCGGCACAGCTCCGCCCCAAAAGGCCGATGCCGGGCTGTGGCCGGTCAATAGTCCGTACTCTCCATGTACTTCATATATTTTACTACCATCAGCGCGATCTTGAACGTAATGGCGTCCTCGAACACTCTGAGGTCCAGGCCGGTGCTCTTCTGCAGCTTATCCAGCCGGTATACCAGGGTATTCCTGTGTATGAAAAGCTGTCTCGATGTCTCGGATACATTCAGGCTGTTCTCAAAAAATTTATAGATCGTTGTCAAAGTCTCGTCATCGAAATCATCAGGGCTCTTCCCGCCGAAGATCTCTTTAATGAACATCTTGCACAGAGGTATGGGAAGCTGATAGATCAGGCGGCCGATGCCGAGCTCACTGTATGCGACCACGTCCCGCTCGCCAAAGAAGATCTTCCCCACGTCAAGGGCCATCTTGGCCTCCTTGTAGGAACGGCTTACCTCTTTGATCTCCGACACAACAGTGCCATAAGCGATCCTGATCTCCCGGATCCCCTCTTTCTGAAGAAAGGCGATCAGCGTTTTAGCGGTATGCTCGATCTCCTTGACCGCGTCCGCCTCTGCCAGCTCTTTCACTATGATCACGTTGCTCTCGTCCACCGCCGTGACAAAGTCCTTTCCACTGCTGCTCAAATGCGCCCGGGTCAGCTCCAGAACATTATTGTCCCGCCCGCTGCCGGATTCCACAATGATGACCACCCTGGGGAGATCCGACTGAATGTGGAGCTTTTTCGACCGGCTGTAGATATCTACCAGCAAAAGGTTATCCAGGAGAAGATTCTTGATAAAGTTGTCTTTGTCAAAGCGCTCCTTATAGGCGACCAGCAGATTCTGCAGCTGAAAAGCGGCCAGTTTCCCTACCATGTAGATATCCTCGCCCGCGCCGCCGGCCACAAGAACATATTCCAGCTGCTGCTCGTCAAATACCTTAAAATACTGGTATCCCTGTATTTCCTGTGAATCTGCGGGGGATGCGGCAAAATCTACCGCCGCCCTCGCACTGTTTCCCATATCTGCGGTCGAAGCCATTTCCTTGCCGTCCGCATCCATTACACAGAAATCCACTCTTGTAATATTTTTGAGCCCCTCGATGGTATTTTGCAGAATCTGATTTGAAATCATATGGCCCCCGCTCCTTCTCTCCCCAATGCTGTCATACAAAACCGTCACAAACTGATTTTATCTGCATACTACAAATGTACAAAAAACAGAGAAAAAAAGCAATAGGTTTTATATAATTTCACAAAAAAGCTGCCTGAAGTGAACACATCAGGCAGCTTTCACAGTCAGTTTGTCCAAAATCACACATACATATCAAAGTTTGTACCCACAGCCGGATTCACACTGCGCTCCATAGCGGCAGAGTCAATCATTTCGATCATGCCGGCTCCCAGTGCCTCATTTGTGTCCATCGCCTTGCTCAGCACAGCCGTGCCGACCTGAGACTGGAGAGAAACATTTGCCAATGCTGTCGAAACACCTGCAATATCCATCTGACATCCCCCTTCCGCATTATTCTTATTTTTCTTTATCCTATCATATCTTTCGGCATTTTGCTACCCTTTTGTCAATTTTTCCGTTTATTTAACAATTATTTATTATTTCGTAATTGGTTTGACGTAATATCATTTTATCTGTCCGTCCGCCTGATGGACTTTTCATCGATTTGGATCTTTTTCTCCTTTAAAAGCATCCCTACCGCTCTTTTGAACTGATTCTTGCTCATGCCTGTCTCATGCTCGATCACTTCCGGCGCCGCTTTGTCATTAAAGGGAAGTACTCCCTCACAGCTGTCCAAAAGCCGGAGGATCTTCTCTGCGTCCTGCTCCCTCTGCAGATACGCCTTATCCCGAATACTCAGATTCAGCCTGCCGTCTTCCAGCACCCGCACCACTCTCGCAGACACATCCCTGCCAAGCTCCGCTTCCCCGTACATTTCTCTCCGCGGGATCAGCCCTGAATACAGATTGTCCACCGCCACGAAAGCCCCGAAGCGGTCGCTGAGCTCATATACGCGGCCCCTGACCTGATCCCCAGGTTGATAGGGGCTGTCGCTTCTGAGATTTTGATAGACATTCATAGTAGCGCACAGCCGGCTGCTCTTATCCACATAGAGGGACACCAGCACTTTCTGTCCCTGCTCTATCCTGCCCCGCTGCTGTTTGAAAGGCAGGAAAAGGTCCTTCTCCAGTCCCCAGTCCAGGAAAGCCCCGATCCGATCCAGCTGGACCACCTCCAGCTCCGCCACCTGCCCCATCAGAAGCTTCGGCTCACGGACGGTAGCGATCAGCCGATCCTGAGAATCCCGATAGACAAATACCGTGATCCTGTCCCCTGTCCGGCATCCCTCCGGCACCTGTTTGCGCGGCAAAAGTACCTTCTCTTTCTCCTCTTCCGGCTCTTTCGCCAAATAGACCCCGAATTCCACTTCTTTTACTACGATCAGTTCCTGCTTTTCCCCCAGCCGTATCGAATTCATAGACACCTCTTTCACAGTCTGTCTGCTGCGGAAAGGAACGCAGCTGTCATCTTTGTGCCGCACGGATACTGTGATCCGCTATTTTTTGCCGACAAATTCCACGACCGCATAGGGAGCGCCCGACGGATCTGCCAGAGATACCACTGTCCGCGCATCCTCCACCGCCACATAGGGAACCAGCACATTGTCCAGGAAGGCCTGCTTTTTATATTCCGCCCTGAGCTGGCCGACCACATAATCCTCCGGCAGAAAATCCATGGCCATATCTACGAACTGCTGGTTGTTCACATGATGGTTGGTGTCCAGATGATGCTTTTTTACAATGATCTCTTCCCGGGCGCTTCCTCCTGCAGGGACCGCTATTTTCCGGGGTGCGTACTCCATATCCAGTTTTTCGCCGAGCCCGTAGCCTGCGACCATCTCTTTTGTAACGGGGCTGGGTCTTCCGGACTTTATGTCGAGCAGGCTCCACAGCGTATTCGCCTTTGCGGCATAGCGGCCCTGTCCGTCCGTCATCCAGAAGTTCCGGTATCCCAGAAAGCCTTTCATATCATAAGCGCAGGTGCCTGTAGTGACTTTCTCCCCCAGATCAGGATAGCGCTTCACGACGATCTGCCAGGAAGACAGCACCCACACAAGCCCCCTCTCCTGCAGATACGAAATGCCAAGCCCCGCATCCTCGGAATGAAATGTAGAGCAGTCCTGAAAATAATTGATCAGCGCTGCAAGTGTCAGCCTTCCGTCGCTGTCTGTCTCGCTGTATCTGATCCTGCTGTCAAAGGTATACATCTTCCGACTCCTTTCCCAAAGTCCGTTTCAGCCTGTTTTAGATCACCGCACTGCAAGTGATCCCGCCTCTTTCCCTATGCCAGAAGCTGCATCAGGATAATGCCGATCCAGAACAGGCAAAAAAGGATCATTCCCACATTCAGTATCATCGTCCGGAACCGCTTTCCCCTGGGAATCGTCACATCACCGGGGGCAAATGTGAAGCGCCCTTTCGCCAGAAAGACCACCAGAAGCACAAAGCCGGTGATCGTCACCGCCAGGACGAAAAACCCAAATGCCATGATTAAAAGGAGCGCCCCAATATGATCCATGCAGTACTCCGTTATGATATTCATGTCCATGCTCTCCATGACCTGCATATATTCGTCCATATCGATCAGCTTCATAAGCCCGGCTCCTACAACGCCCCCCATAAAGTTCACCAGCATATGAAGTCCCACTGTCACTTTCAGGCTTCCGGTCTTAACATACATAAATGCCAGAAAAGCGCCCAGCGTAAACGCATAGGCAAACTGGTTCAGGTTCCCGTGGAACAGGCCGAACATCAGGCCCGATGTGATGACTGCAGCCGCCTGTCCATAGCGCACTGTCCGCTCTGCGATCAGCTTGCGAAAGATATATTCCTCATAGAGCGGCGC